>CALLLO010000098.1 GCA_938082985.1 uncultured Candidatus Marinamargulisbacteria bacterium
CTATTTTTAACAAACAAGGACTCAAAACTATTTACAAAAGAGTTATCTGTTGAATGCGATTGTTTTACCTGTTCACCTGAAATAAGTAGATTTATATCAATAGATTGCATAAATAGTAGTATACTAAGTTTCTATGAACACAAAAAGCCTGTTTCTAAAATTATTTATTAGAGTTAGCCTACTTTTCTTTGCCACTATTTTAGTAAGCTCTTTTTTTACGGACTATTCATTAGACCAACATCTAAAAAAAGAATACAGATCTAAAGGCCTGGCTGTTTCTAAAAGTATTTCAGACTCTAGTATCGGTCTCATTGCAAATAGCGACGCGAACAGCATTAGTACTATTTTAAACGACTATTTAGAAATAGACGGCGTTATTTTCATAATTATGCGTGACAAAAACCTAAAAATATTAGCCCACACGATTGTCTCCGATTATACACATTTATTATCAGATTTCGAGCTAAAAGAATTAGATAATGGACATTTAAAAACAGATAAAATATCGCACATAAAACTAGATAAATATGGTGATATTTTAGAAGTTGTTTCCCCCATTCAACATGGCGAATTAGGATATGTGCATATTGGTCTATCTCTTAGCCCCATTTATACCACCATTAAAAATACAATTATTAAAAATAGTTTATTAATTTTAGCCTTATTTATTATTAGCATCTACTTTTTATACGCGTTTATTAAAAAAATTACTCGCCCTATAGAACAACTTACAAGCTATTCAAATGCCTTAACCCAACACACCTTCAAACAACCCCTACGCCTACAGTCAAAAATACAAGCATTAAGCTTATCAAGTACCGATGAAATAGGCGTACTATCCAAGAGTTTTGTAGGATTAGAAAATCAACTTATTGCCTATATTAAAAACCTAGAAGAGACAACCCGGGCTAAAGAAAAGATGGAAAACGAGTTGAAAATAGCCGCCGACATTCAAATAAGTATGCTACCCAACCGCGCGCAACTTGCCAAGGACCTCCCTCTAAAATTACAAGGCACGCTAATACCAGCAACAGAAGTAGGCGGGGATTTTTATGATTATTTCATTAAAGACAACACGTGTTTTTTTGCAATAGGGGATGTATCAGGAAAGGGTGTGCCAGCGGCGCTATTTATGTCGGCTAGCCTTACTATGATTAAATCAACAACCTTGCATACAAACACTGTTTCGGAGGTACTAACGACTGCTAACAACTTACTTACAGCACGAAACGAGCAATGCTTATTTGTAAGCGTATTTTTTGGTGCCTTAGACATGCTAAGCGGCGAATTGTCTTATTGTAATGCAGGGCACCCGCCACCATTCATCTTAAATAAAAATGGGTCACTACAAAAAATACCCCTTACAAACGGCATGGCATTAGGCATTGAAGAGGGGTTTTATTATGAACAAAAAACCCTAACATTAAACCCTGACGACATACTGATATTGTTTACAGATGGTATAAACGAAGCTGAAAACACTAAACAAGAACTATATGGAGACACTCGCTTAGAGACAGTATTCAAACATATACCTAAAAATAGTACCTGCAAAGATATAAACGATTTAATTATAAAAGATGTTCAAAATTTTACACTAAATACCCCGCAATCAGACGATATTACCTTACTATCCCTAAAATGGCAGAAGCCAAACATATCTCTAAAGGGCGCCATTAAAGTGCATTTTAAAAATGATTTACAAGAGTTAAATAAGTTACAACAAGTCGTAGAGCTTTTTTCAGAAGAAAATAAATTATCCACTAAACACACCATGACTATTAATTTAATTTTAGAAGAATTATTAACAAATATTATTTTATACGGATACAAGTCGCATAAAGAAGAACTTATATATGTATTATTCAAGCTTCAAGCCTCTCATTTATTTATAGAAATTGAAGACAACGGAATAGCTTTTAATCCGATAAACCAAAAAGAAGTAGACACAACTAAATCCTTAGACGACATAGATGTAGGTGGGTTAGGGATACACTTTATTAAAAACCTAACACAAGACATACACTACACTAGAGAGGAAAATAAAAATAAATTAAGCCTAAAAATAGATATAAAAGGAGATACAGATGAAAATATTAGTTGAACAGATTGAAGATATAACAGTGATACATGTAGACGGTCGTTTAGACACCTTAACGGCTCCAAGCCTACAAGCTGTAGTAAAAGAGCACATTGAAAATAAACGGACGAACATCATATTTAATTTAGAACACACGAAGTATGTAAGCAGTACGGGCTTTAGAGTCTTTATTATCGCTTTAAAAAAAGTAAAACCAGTAGGAGGTCAAATTATACTAGTGGGCGTAAACACTGATATTAAAGAGATATTTGATATTTCAGGATTCACTCATTTATTTGTATTTGGGGAGTCTATTGAAAACGCGTTGGAGTTATTTTAAATTTTCTAGTAAACTCTATGTCGCATAATATGTATTATGTTAAAAGAGAAGTGATTTTAATAATTCTCTCCTGAGAGTAGCGTTTGAAACTCATCTCTATCACGACCGAAATAAGGGGCCTTTAGAACCGCCTTAATGGTATGTACAGGCAAAGATCCTGAAAAGTTAAATATAAGGGCCTCTATATCCGAATATTGAGGATCTAACCTTTCTACCACATGCTTAAAAGATAAAGACTCTTCAATACCCAATTCAGAATAATTAAGTTCTAGGATAAAAGGCTTGGAGATGGCTTCGTTGTTAAAGCTAGATCTATAGACCTCTAAACGGTCTGTAATATCAGAGTCTTTATTTACATCAACAGAGGCTCCTACCCAATCGACGACATTTCCTGTGGGATATACCTCCATTAACTCTAAAAAGGTCAAAGAAGAGTCTGTAAGCGTGACACTCCATAACCATAAAACATTATGAGCACCTTCATCTTTAAACACCGAGACAACATGGCGATACGCATCCAAATATTCATTTTTTTGTGCTGCTACATCTCGGATAACAAAACCGCCAGAACTTTTATCATTAAAGTTGGCCGCAAAGGAGAACAGTAAGGGGTATTCATACTCTCTTGCCTTTATTGCCCAAGACTGGATATGCTCATCCCAGATCCCATCTCGAATGTCTTGAAGTGAAAACGGGTCATAAGAGTCTGTTAAAACAGGTGACCAACGAATGTTTAATAAGGCGTTTTTACGTAGAACATGACGTGCAATGTCTTCAGGAAATAGCTCATCCCAAAAATAATCGATACTATACATAACAGGATCAGGCTCCATCGTTTTTCTTGCTTTTTCTACCTGCTCTGTAATATCACCAACATGTAACCCTAAACCCAAAAATAATTGGGGGCCTTTATAGCTCTCTTGTTGTGAATAAAAATAAAATCCCCCTGCGACTAACAGAGGGACTAACAAAATCGCACAGAAGGTGCGAACCCGCATAATTAAACTCTAGCTGCTAGTTCGTTGTCTAAAAATACTAAACTTGCAGGATCGTCACCCACTCTTTTTAATCTCTCAACAAGTGTGCTTGCTACATCTTCTTCTGCTACCTGTTCAGCTACAAACCATTGTAAAAATTGAGTAGTAGCGTGATCCTGTTTAGATAAAGCTAAAGTTACAAGATGATCCGTATCTCTACTTATTTCTTGTTCTTGCTTATAGGCTGATTCAAACACGTCTAAAACAGAATTCCAATGAGATGGAGCTGCGCCTATCTCTTTAAAGTTTATAGACCCGCCTCTGCTAAAAAGATACGTATAATATTTCATAGCATGCTCCACTTCTTCTTTCGCTTGCAAACGCATCCAGTGGGCACAACCCGGTAAATTTTCTTTTTCAAAATAAGCAGACATAGCTAGATATACATATGAGGAATATAATTCTCTATTTATTTGGCCACTTAAAGCTTCTTCTAATTCAGGTATTAACATCTTTATTCCTCCAAGATTTATTTCATATAAGTTTAGTATATAGTTATGCCGAAATCAAACGTCTGTTAAAAAAGCCTGCACCATATTCAAAAAAACCTCTGGATTTTGGGCATGCACCCAATGCCCGGCTTTAGGCACGATATCGATATAATAATTTTCAAAAAATGATGCAATGAGTGACTCATCTTCAGGCACATCTATATAATCTGAATAGGCACCCTTTATAAACAAGCTAGGCACGTCGATCCGCCCTTCCAAGATAGGGGCTTCCGTAATTCTGGCGATATTGTCTCTCAATATGGGTACATTAATCTTCCATTTAAACATGCCAGCATCTCTAGCCATGTTCTTCAAAATAAAGGCACGCAATTCTTTAACTGGAATATCCTGAGACAAAGCCGCGTCAAGGTCTGTCAAAGCTGAAAAATCAGAAAGACTGAGCCGATACATCGCTTCTAGAATCCCGCCATGTCGGTTTTCATATGGCTTAGGGGCAATATCAACGACAACTAAGGATTTAATCTGTTCTTCATTTTCAAAAGCAACCTGCATAGCCACCTTGCCCCCCATCGAATGCCCCATTAGAGTGGGTGCGTAGATACGATGTTCGTTAATAAATGCGCTAACATCGCCCGCCATAGCAGAATAAGAACAGTCTGCGTCATGAAAGGACATGCCATGGTTACGAAGGTCTACGACATAACAATGGTAGTGCTGACCTAGATGTCGGGCTATAGATCGCCAGTTGTCGCCTGAACCAAGAAAACCATGAAGAATAATAAGTGGTTCTCCCTGACCAAATTCTTGATGGTGAAGTCTCATGAAGATAGGTCTTCTTCATCCCAATATAAAGACACACGATGATAATCAGCCATTTGAAGAATCTCAAAAAGAGACAACAAACGCTCAGCTCGTTTTCCTGAAGTGGTCTTATTGGTCTGGGTATACGCTTCTCGTAAAGCTTTGATATGCTCTCTTTTTATACCTAGCTTGTCTAATGGGTTATCATGCGGGTCCATAGTCTACAGTGTATCACTCTGGGGAAATGACAAAAAGTCTCTTTCCAGTTATTCTTCTATCATGATTAGTAAGCAGACGCCTTTTAAATTATTGATTCAAACAAACTCACCTGGAGAACTAAGCAGCTGGGTAAAGCCTATAACTGAAACCTTTTCCAAAAAAAATTCAAGCTGTGAGATACTTGTTTTTCTAACTCCCTGCCAATATGCCTCTGGCCAGGAAGTAGCTATCGCGAAAACACTGCCTAATGTTGTAGCTGTATACTCGCCAAAAGACACCCTCAAACATCTCTACTCCCTACCCTTCCGATATCAGCAAAAAAAAGGCGCCGTCCTATTTTTAGGAGGGGACCCGACCTATTCAAAAATTTTGGGTTTTAAACATAAACTACCAGTCTTTGGCTACGCGCATTTCAATCAAGGCTTAGGCCCAGGAATAACAAGGATAACGAACGATGAAGTCGGAGATCTAATGGCCGACAGTGTGCATCCTGAACGCTACAATAGAGAAGAAATATTAAGAAAAAACCACTTACCTGAAGATGATTACACGGTATTCTTTTGTGGGTCGAGACCTCAACATTTCAAAGCATTCCTACCTCTCATCTGTGAAACAATCCAATATATAAAAGGCGAAAAGGCAGGATTTAAAGCCATTATAAACATCTCTCCCTTCATAACAGACACGGATGTTCATGATGCGTCTAAAGATATAAATACCACGGGGATTATCTTTCTCAGATCCCCTTCTCATGAGATCATGAGTATTGCAAAACTACTAGTGACTCTCCCAGGCACAAACACCGCAGAAGCCATGTATATGAACCTCCCAATGTTGGTTGTAGCCCCACTTAACAAGCCTGAGCTTATCATTCTAGATGGTCTCGCCGGATTAATAGAAAAACTACCTGTGGTAGGGCCCTTAATAAAACAAGCGGTGATTGCGGCGACACGAAAGAAAATGACATTTGTCGCCCTACCCAACCGCATAGCCAATAAAGAAATCGTACCTGAGTATGTTGGGATCGTAGAAGAAAAAGAACTGGCTCAAAAGATAATTTTTCTTTTAAACACTACTTCTGAGTATGAAAAAATAAAGAAAAAACTAACAGATATGAAGAAAGATAGAGATGTCGCAGCCAAGATATATGAACGAATAACACACCCTTAAGGTGTACGTCTTACATCCAATCTGTAAAATGAGGGCCCTTTTTTTGAGGGAAAGCTTTTAACTTAGGTTTTTTAAAAAAACGTACAGAATCTATTCTAATATCAGGGTCTACATATTTATCTACAGCCATTAAAATCATCTGCATTTGAAGCAAGCCTCCAGATCCATTCTTTATATTAGGGTTCCATTTATCATCACCTATGCCTGGATTTACATCCGAAAAATGAGCTAAAGGAATCATCACAACCTTCCAGCCTTCCCAATTTACTTTTTGTGTATAGATAAACTTATCTGCACCTGTGACTTGTGAGGGGTATTGAGAATGTGTAGACACTTCCCAAGAGTTATCATCATCATCATACAACTCAAATATAAGTGTCCCTGACTTTTCTCCGTTTCCTTTAATAATAAATTTAACAGAATTATATTTATCCGCATCAATGCCTAAGTAAGTCCCTACACCACCCACATACCACTCATTTGCATCACCCGTTAACCGAAGCGAATACCGACCTAAATAAGGCGCCTCTTTCGGTCTGTTAATATCAATATCAGCATTCACAACCCCAAAACGCCACCAAAGAGGATATACATTTAAATTCCCATCCTCAAAATCATCGATAATAAAAGCCCCGCCCTTCTGATTACGAAAGGATTGGGCAGCGTCTGTATAAACAGACCCCATCATTAAAATTAATAGTAAAAATGAAAATAATCTAACCATTTAAAAGTTCTACCTGTACGTATTTACGTGTTGATGCTGTGACTCGACAGGATTCAGATATGCTGTAACCTACAATCCATACTAGATGATTATCTAAGAAAAATAAAGGGATCTCAGCTCGATGGAGCTTAGGTATTTTAGACTCTTTAAAGTATCTGTTTAAACTGCGCTCACGTGTAGAGTTGAAGGGAATAAACACATCACCTTCTTCTGCATATCGAATAATAAAATTGGCGGAGTCGGAAAAAGAGTCTAAGCCTAATACAGCAGACGTAGATGTTGAGGTCTTATCACCCTCTTTAGATAATGACACTCTCACACATCCTAAAAACCCACATCTATAGATTCCTACGGCTATAGGGCATACTTCGTCTAATGTTACAGACTCTTTAACTCCTCCAATACGATATGTATCGTATTGAGCTATGCCTTGGATCTCTAAAGGGAGGTCTAGGCGAGCACCATTCTTAGCCGCGCCTATAGCATTATCTAAAGCTCGAATATGGGCATCTTCGTAGCGCCCATCTATCTCTGAATACACATGCTGACAGATCTTTTGTAACATAAACAAACGGGCAAAAGAGTCCTGCTCTGAAAAATGATGCCTATTCACAATGACAGCATCAGTTTTAACGCTCACACAAAAGTCAAAAAGTGGCGTTAATATCTTATCTATGAAATCAAAGGCATCTTCTGAATACCTAAGAAAAGAAGATAAGGATGCCATAGCTTGTGGATTAATCTCTGTCATACTAGGTAGAACGTGATGGCGCACTTTGTTACGTGCGAAAGTCAGATCTGTGTTACTCTCATCGACTAAATATTTATACCCACCTGTACTTAGATACTCTAAAAGCGCCTTTTTATTAAGAGAGAGTAAGGGGCGAAAAAGAATGATATCAGACTCTAGTTTAGTAAGAACTTTCATACCCAAGCCTCGTTTTGTGCCTGAGATGAGCCTAAATAGAGCCGTTTCGACATTGTCATCCTGGTGATGCCCCATAAGCACGGTTGAACAGCGATGTAATCGTGCGATATGAGACAGAAATCGCCGCCGCCAAAAACGACCTTCCATTTCTATAGACCGCCCTTTTTTAAGAGCCCCCTTTTTAACCGGAGCCCTTTTTATACTAAAAGAGAGCTTGAACTCCTTAGCAAAACTCACAACAAAATCACGCTCTGCCTGAGCGGATTCGCGTAAACCATGATCCACATACAACACATGTATCAGCGAAGGATCTAGGCATTCTAAAAGCAAATGTGTCAACGCGACACTATCAGGACCACAAGAAAAAGAGACTAGCACCTGTTGTCCCTCTAACTGACGATCCAGGAGATCTCTAACAGCCTTCATAAGGTTACATAGACTCCGGAGCCGAAATCCCTAACAAAGAAAGCCCATAAGAAAGAACCTCTTTGCTTACTATCACTATCTGTAAACGCTGGGCAAGAACAGGGCCTTCAGATTTTAAGATAGGACAACTTTCGTAAAAATGATGAAAGCTACGTGCCAAGCCCATAAGATATTGAGCCAAACGATGTGGGCTCAAGCTTTTAGCCGATTCCCACACGACATCACGAACGGAAAGAAGGGATAATAAAAGTTCACGCTCTGCTTTCTCTAAATGAATAGTACCCATCTTTGGGGCTTCACCTTCTACTTTTCTCAAAATACTGCACAAACGTGCATGAGCATATTGAATATAAAAAACAGGATTATCACTGGACTGTTTCTTGGCTAAGTCTAAATCAAACTCAACATGAGAATCCGCACCCTTCTGAATAAGAAAAAAACGAACAGCATCAGAACCTATTTCATCTATCACTTCTTCTAAGGAAATCATATCGCCTGTCCGTTTAGACATACGAACGTTTTCACCATCTCTCATAAGACTCACAAGCTGACCTATAACAAAGTTGAAATCACTTTTATCAAAATCTATGGCAAGCGCTAATACTGCAGCACGGATACGTGCGACATATCCATGATGGTCGGCTCCAAAAATATTAATGAGACGGGTATATCCTCGTTGGATTTTAGTAAAATGATAAGCAACGTCAACAGCAAAGTATGTATAGGCCCCGTCCGCTTTTATTAAAACTCTATCTTTGTCATCCCCAAAATCAGTAGAACGAAACCAGATAGCTCCTGATTCCTCAAAAACAAAGCCTTTTTTCTTAAGGACCTCAATAGCCGTGACTACTTCACCAGAGGCATGGAGAGTTTTTTCTGAGAACCACGCGTCAAAGGAAACGGAAATCCGATCTAAAGCTTGTTTTTGTTGACGAATATTTTCATCTAAAGGGTCCGTATCTAAGACGGCAAGATCTTTAACATAAGACCCATGATACCCATTTTCAGGAATAGACTCACCAACTTTAAGCGCACTTACACTATCGTAAAATACTTTAATTTGATTGCCAGCATCGTTGATATAAAATTCTGTATCTATATGATGGTTTGTCTCTTTAAGTAAACGCGCAATAGCGCTGCCTAATACGGCCCATCGACCATGGCCGATATGGAGTGGACCTGTTGGATTGGCCGACACGTATTCCAATAATATTTTATCGTCTGAGGATGGAAATTCAGCGAGATCAGAGGAAACAGGTTTTTGAGCCAGTTCCCATATAAAACTATCTGAAAACTTTATGTTAACGAAACCTGCTGCTGGAGAAAATACAATACGATTTTTAAACGCGTCCACCGAATTAAGTGAATGACATATATCTGCAGAAATTTTAGGAGGAGGATCTTTCAGTTCAGGTGCTAGACGAAAGCCTATGTTCATAGCAAAGTCGCCATGAGCTTTATTTTTAGGAAGCTCTATAGCAATAAGGCTTTTTCCTGGGAGGTCTAAATCATCAAAAGCCGCTTCTAGGGCTTGTTTTAAATATAGACGAATCATTTAACTGAAATTCTTGACATTCGGCGAGTTAAAACAGGAATCTGAGAAAACATGGCCGCCACTTCAGCACGGCTAATCATATTCTGAGGATTGAAGTTATGTCCGGGAGTAACGATGCCATACGATAGCGCGTTTACCAGAGTCGGTCTCACCCAATGAGAGTTTTCGATATCCCAAAACGGAAACTCCTCAGTATGCACAATGTCTTCCTGACTAAGATCTACAGCACGCATAAGTACGGAAATAGACTCTGCCCTTGAAATCGGAGCCTCCGAGTTAAAATTGCCCTCTTCATCAAGACTCATTATATTTTCTTTAAGCGCCATCATAATCACAGGGAAATAGGGATCTGATAGCTTAATATCTTGAGGAGCCTGAAAACCGTCAACATTAACCAGCGGCCATTCTAAAGCTCGGGACAACCATAATAAAAACTCAAATCGACTTACATGTTCGTTAGGATAAAAATCAGGTTGATTTTCAGTTATCTTCAAATACTTAAGCTTTGCAGCGGTAGCTTCTAACCAATGTCCTGACAAATCATCATAAGAGCTTAGGCGAAAAAGTTCAAAATCAAAGCTTTGATCTTGCACGTCGATAATAATGGAGTTGCTCCCTTCCTCTAGAGGTACAGCGGCGCTAAAAGCACCTAGTGGATTTGGTGTAACGGAGATGCCTGCGATATCAAAAGGTTCAGGAGGAAACACAGCCCCTTCAAAAATAACAGACTCACCAAAAATGACATCACTCGACAGGGGCGAATCAAATCGAACACCTCTCATTGCTTCTAAACGTATGGCTTGTTCTTCAAGTTGCAAAAGAAGCCGTCTGGCCATATCTACAGGCATCTGTGATATAGAGTCTATATCTGTAGATAAATCCAAAAGGTTACGAACACTTTCGTGAACAGCCTCTATCTTTATCACTAACTCAATAAAATCCGCCACATTCAAAAGAGTCTCAGGAAAAAGCTTTGAGTCTGAAAGTATAAGGCCTTCTCGAAGTGCTGTTCGAATAAATTTGGCAGACCAATGCTTTCCATCTACATCGGTATAGGGAAGATTTGTCAAAGATTTTTCCAGTTCAAACTCTAAAGTTCGGACAAGAGTCATAATATATTCTGTTTTATTTACTTGTGATTGAGGCCTAAACAAACCGTCAGGAAACTCTGACATAATCCGATTGTTTACGACAAAATTAATATAAGAAGTCCCCCAAAATTCAGCCGGAACATCTTCAAAATTTGATGTCTCATCTGCTTCTGGCGATAGGCCCTTAAACTGACCGATAAAATAAGCCAGATCTGCACGAGTAAACGGATCAGAAAGTTTACGAGTTCTATCTGGGTTGTACATAAAATGTGTATTGAAAAAATAGACATAGCTTTGTCTGTTAAGTGAGTAATTGTTTATATCAGGAGGAGAAAAAAAACGCTGATAATAGCGTCTAAGCGTAAAAATATGATTATCCGGGGTTAGGACACTCAGAAATATGGGATGTTTGTTGTAGCTAAAAATATCTTCCTCAAGATAAAACTGACCATCGCTTCTCAATCTTAAAGACGTCCCATTAAAAAAGACAGGCGTTAAAAAATCATTTTTCCCTTTAACTTCATATGTACTTTTAACAGTGAAAAAATTAGTCGCTGGAGAATCTAAGTGAATAAAAGGCGCGTAAGATTTGGGTATTTCGTCATGATAAAGGGACTCTCCAACATGATATTTTTCTAAAGCTTTAAACACAGATTCTGCCGCTGACAACTCGACACCAGGGGTAGCCTCAATGGGCCGTGTTACGAATTTTTGAGTAAGACTTACAGCTGTAATATTTTTTTGTGACGCTAGTAGAGGTTCATCTTCAGAAGGACGAGACCCACCAGCGGTAAGTATTGAACAGAAAAATGAGAAAAATAGAAATAGAAAAGATAATTGTTTCATTAATGGCAACTCATTCTGTTTAAAAAAGTGGTGCCGGGAGGCGGAATCGAACCACCGACACAAGGATTTTCAGTCCTCTGCTCTACCGACTGAGCTATCCCGGCAACAATTTATGAGGGAGTAGTATAGCGTTATTAAAGGTCTAATTCAATAGAGAAATAAACAAGAGGCCATGCTACATTGTGGCGCATGAATTATGAAGAAAGATATATAGATATTATACAAAAAATTATCCCCAAGCTCCCCGCCTCCTTGCACCGCCCAGAAATTAAAGAAAGACTCATAGGAAAGGCGCCTAGATTTAACAACCCTCTAGCTCTACAACAACTAGAAGCCGGCCAAGCACTGCCTCACGATATCGAAGATAATATAAAGGCGCTCACTCCATGGAGAAAAGGTCCGTATCAGATGGGGCCCTATTTTTTAGATGCGGAGTGGCAATGTCAGCTCAAATGGAACAGGATACGCCCCCTACTCCCAAATTTATCTGCTGCGTCTGTTTTGGATTTGGGTTCTGGAAATGGGTATTATCTCTTCGAGGCTGAAAAGCTGGGAGCCGACTCACTAATAGGCCTGGACCCGTCAGCCTTATACTTCAGTCAGTTTCAAGCGGTACAAGCCTTTTATAAAAAAGACAGTATTCAAGTCTTACCTATGGGATGGGAAGACTTAGGTTTATTTAAAGGCTGGGCGGACGTCTTGTTTTGTTTTGGAGTTTTATATCATCACCCTAAACCGAAAGACATCTTAAGACAGTTAAAAGACTGCCTCAAACCAGGAGGATGCTTACTATTAGAAACACTAGTCTTAGATGAAGAAGGGTCTCATTGTTTAATCCCTGAAAAACGCTATGCAAAGATGAAAAACGTCTTTCATCTCCCAACGACACACTGCTTAATAGACTGGATTGAAGAGGCTGGATTTAAAGTGGAGGCTTATTCTGAAGCCTTACCTACATCTATAGAGGAACAAAGAGTAACAGAGCTGACCTTTAGGCAGTCATTGGTGGACTTTTTGGACCCTGAGGACAAAAGTAAAACAGTAGAAGGACATCCGGCGCCTACGCGGCAGATATTTCGGGTGTCTCTCTCATAAACTTTAATGGAGCCGGCGAAGAGACTCGAACTCCCGACCTGCTGATTACAAGTCAGCTGCTCTACCAACTGAGCTACACCGGCTAAATTAAAGTAAAGAAATTGTACCCAAGAAAATCACTATTGTCTAGACAAATGTAAACCGTCTTCTGCTTTTGAAAAATTATCGCTCAATATTTTTAATTCTTCATCCTGAAACTTACCTAGTACGAAGGGAGTTACAGGTATATTTTCAGGCAAAGGGCCTATGCCCAATCTTAGCCTAGGGATGTCTGTGTGGCCGAGAAGCTGAATAATCGACTTCATACCGTTATGTGTCCCTCCGGACCCTTTCCAACGAAAACGTGTCGTCCCCAACGCTAACTCAAAATCATCAAATACGACACGTATATCTTCCGGCAGTATTTTGTAAAAACTAGCAATCACGCAAACCGCCTCACCCGAAAGATTCATAAAGGTCTGTGGCTTTATAAGGAAAACTTTTTCACCCTCTATTAATCCAGAGTAAAGACTCGATTTAAATTTCTTACCCTCTTTATTAAAACCATGCTTTTTAATCAGATAATCTGCAAACAAAAAACCCGCGTTATGTCGGGTGTAAGTGTATTCTGAACCGGGGTTACCTAGACATACTATAAGCTTCATATAAGGTAAGTATACATGACTGCACTAAGGTTTTGGAGAAAAAAAATGCGAAATCTTGCTTATAATTTGCCGAGAGACTACACGCCAGGACACCATGATTTTTCTCGTGCGATACCCGATATGATGCTCAGCTGTTTCAATCTCTTCCCCTTTCTCCACACACAGTGACTGTGACTTTGTAGCCCCCATGATTTGTGATGGATACACACTTCTAAACCCTGTCATTAAAAAGCTAACTACGCACACTATTGTTGCATAAGGCGCGATGCTAGGGCCGAAAAGCTCTACGGCTAAAATACTCGCAGAAATAGGGGTGTTAGCCGCACCTGCGAGTAAACCAACGACTCCAAAAGCTGAAAACATAACCGTATTAAGGGCGAACAAGCTGGCAAAAAAAGAACCGGCTGTAGCCCCTATAAAGAATATTGGCGTTAAAACGCCGCCACTACCTCCAAAACCTAAGGTGATACAGGTCGTAACAATCTTCAAAACAAACGCGTACCAGGCGACATGTTCACCTCTTAACGCTAAATTAATAACTGGAAGGCCTAAGTTTAGATAGTCTGTAGAAAAAATAAGTGCGATACCTACGAGAAGCACACCCCCAATTGCAGCTTTCAGCGGTTCCCATATTCGGACTTTATTAACGTTTTTTTCAGTCATTTTCATGAGTTCGATAAATAAAATAGAGACTAGCCCAAAAAAGATGCCTGCGACTACAACTTTCAAAAATAAGCTAGGGCTAAACTCAGGTAAAACCGAGAGAGAAATAGGCATGTATTCATAAATGACACCCCAGGAAGCTGCAACTTGGTAACTCACCATACCCGCGACAAAAGAAGGAAGCAGAACGTCATACATAAGCGTGCCTACAAATAAAACTTCCACCCCAAATATGGCCCCCGCGATAGGTGTCCCAAAAACAGCAGCAAAGCCTGCGCTAATACCACAAATAACGAATTTCTTTCGGTCTTGTTTAGAAAAGGAAAATAGA
This sequence comes from uncultured Candidatus Marinamargulisbacteria bacterium, assembly GCA_938082985.1. Taxonomy (GTDB): domain Bacteria; phylum Margulisbacteria; class Marinamargulisbacteria; family CALLLO01; genus CALLLO01. The sequence goes on from CALLLO010000098.1 coordinate 14,403, forward strand.
TTAGAAAAAGAAGAAGCTAGAGCCGCTCCTATTTGAGCACAAGGCCCTTCTTTTCCAGCAGATCCACCAGAAGCGATAGTGAGGATAGTTGTGACTAACTTAATGGGAACGACGCGCAAACGAATAAGTCCATCTCGTTTATGAACGGCACATATAACTTTTTCAGTACCATGACCGGCTGAATCTGGAGATACATATTTAATAAGAACCACACACAAAAACATGGCGACAGGGAGAACGTAATAATAATGGTTAAATTGAGAAGAAAAATCTGTAAAAAAATGAAGCAGCAATAAAAAACCAGCTGTAGCTGAACCGACTATACCTCCGATAATCGCCGAGAGGATAACCCACTTGAAGATACTAAGAAATATAATGGATTCTTCTGTTAGTGCTATCCAATGGTTTTTTGTCATAAGGCTCCTCTGCTACTTACTTATCGGTAAGTCGCAGTCAGAAATTTCAGTCTATCGATAAAAGCTTGAGTTTATCAGCATAAATAGATAAAAAAACCGAAGCTTTTTGAGAGTGACTAGATCCCCATCTAACTGTGTAATGTTGTGAGTTCATAGTACACGCAGTAAGACACGCGCATAATAGACCCCTCTACCTATCATGACAATAAGATTTAATTTATTGGCTTCGCAGACACAGAGGAAGCTACACATGAAGAGGGGGTATGGACGAGTAAAATGTGTAGGATGGTCAAAGTATAGCAAGAACTTCTATAATGCCTTACATGTCAGATCCTATTATAGAAAGTAGCGCCATTAGGCACGCCCCTAATCTAGCGGGAAATCAGCATCATTCAGAAAAATTCTCTATGTCAGAGTATAGTCAAAAGACGACTATTCCAGAAGCTGACAAACAAAGCATGAGCCCTTCTCCTCACAAAAACGACACGATAACAGGCACACCCCTTACAGGCAGAAACATCGGAAATAGAGGCGCTCAAGAACTGGCTCAATTTATTCAAACAGGAAACAACTCAGATACCGCACTTTTTTTATCTCAAAATCAGATAGGCGATACGGGCGCACAGGCACTGTTTAAAGCCTTGCAGCAAGACAAATCGGTTAAGCACCTCATCTTGGCCAGAAACTCTATAACGTCCTTTGCTACGGCCGCCTTAGCCGATCTCTTAAAAGTGAATCATGAAATTGGCTGGCTGGTGCTCAGTAAAAACAAATTAGCGGATGCGGGGATCTCGGATATTGGGCAGGGTCTAAAATATAATACGTCGATCAAACATCTTGTCGTCGATGACAACAAGATCTCAGATAAAGGACTAGGCTCTCTTTTAGAAAATATTAAAGAGCACCCGAGCCTCAAATCGCTAGTCTTGTCTCAAAACAAGATAACAGACGCAGCGCTCCCTGCTTTAATCTCCTATTTAAAAACAAATAAATGCTTAAAAAAACTAGATCTCACATCAAATCAACTGAGTCTAGAAGCCAAACAAACCTTACGAGAATCTATTCAACATAAGCCTGGTTTTATACTATACTTATAAAATGAAAATCCTTCTTTTTACGGCTAGTAAGCACCGGGCTTTGTTTAGTCGTTTATGTGTATTACAAATGCAAAACCAAACTGCTACACATACCCATTGTGTATTTCTAAACACAGAGCATCCTGACGAGCCCACCCTTAATTACAGTCCCCTACTCGAAGATATACACATAAAACCAGGCAACACCGTGCACCTAGCATTTGGGAGATCTGGAAATCAACATCAAAACCACATCACGGCCATTGGGCTTGAGCCTGATTGGGAAAAGCATGACCTCTTTTTGAAGATAGATGATGATGATATTTATAAAAAAAATTATATAGAAAACATTATTGAAAGCCAGTCTAACTATAAGTGGGATTTTTCAGGAACACGGGCAGAGTCTCATATAAACGGCATCCACCATTACGAAAAGGTTGTAACAGATTTAGGTTTGGATGAAAAAGACATAGCACTCAATGTCCCTCGCTTTATGCCGGGAACCTTTGCCTTTAGTAGGAAAGCCATTCGAAAGATCATGACGATACCGAGTATACAAGGGTGGGAAGATTCTGCTTGGCGAAAGCTTATGGTGGCTGATCCTGAGATCAAGGTACACGAAAGAAAATCCTCTCATTACATTTATAACATCCATGGAAAGAATGTCAGTACAGCACACCACTATAAGCACAACAGCTGACGGGTCGCATACGCTTTATAGTTTGCAGTTTGGGAGTACGTATCATTCTGATCATGGAGCGATACAGGAGTCTGAACATGTGTTTATTAAACATGGGTTGCATGCGATGAGGGACACCGATATTCATATCTTTGAAATGGGCTTTGGCACAGGGCTAAACGTACTCATGACGCTTTTAAATCAGGTGGAGGGTACGCGTATCCACTATCACAGCATCGAGGCTTACCCTGTAGATATAGCCGTTATTAAACAACTCAACTACACACACAAACTAAGCAACGCCCACGCTGAGCTTTTTTTAAAACTCCATACCCTAGACTGGAACGTTCCTCATA
>CALLLO010000099.1 GCA_938082985.1 uncultured Candidatus Marinamargulisbacteria bacterium
CGGAGTTATTGAAGGAGCAGGATGGCACGGGTAGAAATGCGATGACAAAAGCAGTCAGAGCAGGGAACACAAAGATAATAGAACTGATCCTGGAGACGAGTCCAGAGTTATTGAAGGAGCAGGATGGCAATGGCGTAAATGCGATTCAAAGTGCAGTATTCAGAATAAACACAGAGGTACTCAAAAGGGTACTAGAGAAGAACCCAGAGTTATTAAAGGATAGGTATCTGGGGATGCTGTTTATGACAGCTACGTTGATTAGTCTATCGGTAATAGGCATGACAATTCTGATAGGTAACAGAGTCCAGGAAATGAGAGAAAGAAACGAGACAGAAAGAATCTTTGAAGCTAGGGCTCTTGTAGAAGATAAAAAAAGAGAGTTGTTAGTAGAAATAAGAGGGATATTAGAAACGGCAGAGGCTGACGATGATCCAGCTAATACATTAATATTAGATGTACGGCCAAAACTATATGAATATTATATATTGAAGAGTGGTTATCCCGACGAGTTTAGAAGTTCAGACGGAGTCGAGTATATAGTAGATGTAACGCTTGAAGAGCCCGTTAGAAGCGAATTGAAACGTGTATATCAACAAGGTCTAAAACACGACAGATTGACACCAGATTTAGAAGAAAACGCGAAGTTTCTAAATGAATGCCCTATACAGTATTTCGATATTCCACCTGAGCATGCGGTTTTATATGGGGGTAGTTTTTATGATGGTAGACTATGGCAAGATGGCGCTTTAAATCTCAGGCTAACTAGATATAATGCCGCAGTGAGAGACCGTCTGTTAGCAGAAGTTGTTAGAGAAAATAGAGAAAATACGTAAACAAGGGTGCTTAGAGCATAGGCAACACCGTCCTACCCGAAACCCAATCGTCATGATATGCCAGAAGAAGGGGTCCGAGTAGTATTGGAACGATAGCTTACGCTAAGGCACTACTTTGTGCCTGAGATAATTCTGGGTTCTGTCGCATACCTGAGCACGAAATGTTAAATTTTCAGAAAAACGCGACGTGACACATGAAACTAAATCGAAAATAAAACGGCTATTCAAGCATTACAATTATTAGCCTGAGATTATAATCCATGTGGTATATTTATATTGTCAATTTTCACTAAGTTATCGTGATATCGAAGAGATTTTGAAGATCAGAGGGTTGGATACAATCGATCATGCGACCTTGAAACGCTGGTGGTTACCTTTTCGCCAATTCTGTACGCTGAGTTTAGAAAGCGAAAAAAGCGAATGGGTTCCTGATAAAATAAATATTAATAAAAGTGGCTCAAATGATGGACAACCTATAGGCCGTTTGTAACCTTATTCGTAGCCTAATAAAGGGGTGATTTAGTGGCTATTTTGATAGCTTTCTGAATTTCATTTTATAGATGGACAGAACCTAAAAAGCTTCATTCAAATATGAGACTTCCCAAACACAAACCCAGAACTCCTAATCTCCTTAAAAGCACCTTCCACATCATACAAAAGAAGACACATCTCCACTCCATCCAAACTCTCCACAACAGCCAAGCTCTCTGCCGGCTTCATCACCATAAAAGCAGTAGCCAAACCATCCGCAAAAGCACACGACTCAGCCAACACAGTCACACTCGCTACTCGCTTCTTAACCGGATACCCCGTCCGTGGATCTATAATATGTGAATACGAAATTCCCTCATGCTCAAAAAACTGACGATAATCCCCACTTGTCGCCATCGCCCGATCATAAAGCTCAACCACACCATACAAGTCCAACGCCTCCGATACATTGGGATGTTGAACCCCCGCACGCCACAAACGGCCATCCGATCGTGCTCCAATCACACGGATCTCACCCCCAATTTCAATAAACGCCTGCTTAACACCTAGTTGAAAAAGTAAGCCTCTTATTTGGTCCACCCCATAGCCCTTAGCAATAGAAGATACATTAACTCCCAATGAAGGACGATCCTTTTTTAATTGTCCCTCTCTCAAAGAAAGATTAGAAAAACCTATATTGTTTTTAATACGAGTCACCTCGCCATGTTCCGGAAATCCCTCTCTTTTTTTATTATCAAAACCCCATAATTTAATCAAAGGATCTACAGTACCATCCCAAGCACCCGACGAAAGGTCGTACAGCTGTTTACCTATACTTATTACAAAATAAAACTCTTTAGAAATATCCCGATAAGCCAAATCTGTAGAGCTATTAAACAGAGATATCTCGCTTAAGGGGTCATAGGTAGACATAGAGGCGTTAACTTTTTTAAGCTCCTCATCTATATACGCCTGCGCCATATCCCGGGTGATCCATAAAGGATAAAAGGCCTGTACAGAATAGCTTGTCCCCATAGTATAACCCTCAAATGAAAACAAACGCTTAGACCTAATCACCCAAGACGAAAGCAAAAGGAGAACAAGAAGAACAGCAAATTTAGAGGGACGCTTAATCATGCCCACAGTGCAAAAAAAATAATCAGTACCATGAAGGAGCCATTTTTCTAAACAACGACATTCACATCATCCCCTCATTGAAAATATACATGCACCCCTCTACTTCAGTAGAAAGCTGGCAGTGAGGTTTATTAACCAAAATCGTCGTATTCAATCATCTCAGTCTCAACACCCGCGTCATCCAACATAGTCCCCATACACTCTAACATAATCGGAGGTCCACATAGATAATATTCAATTTCTGTAGGGTCATCATGTTTCGATAAGTATTCGTTATGTAAGACCTGATGAATAAAGCCTGTATGTCCCGTCCAATTGTCCTCAGGTTGAGCATCCGATAAAGCTACATGGTAAGTGAAATTTGGGTTGTCTTCAGCCAATTTTTTAAACTCATCATCATAAAACATTTCTCTTTTAGATCGAGCCCCATACCAAAATGTAATTCTACGTTTCGAACTAAGACGCTTAAGCTGGTCAAAAATATGGCTACGCATGGGAGCCATCCCAGCGCCTCCACCAACAAAACACATCTCACGTTCCGTGTCTTTAGCGTAAAAATCACCGTACGGCCCACTTACAGTCACCTTATCGCCTGGTTTTAAGTTAAACAAGTATGAAGAACCTATACCCGCAGGAACATCCATCCCAGGAGGAGGTGACGCGATACGCACATTTAAATAAACAACACCTTTTTCTTCTGGGTAATTAGCCATAGAGTAGGCTCTAAAAATTTCTTCATCATTAGACGCCTTAATCTCAAACTGCTTAAAGCGTTTCCAATCTTCTTTATATTCATCTTCAATATCAAACTCACTATAACTTAGAGAATAAGGGGGAATATAGATTTGAATATAGCCACCTGCTCTAAAATCTAAGTCAACATCATCAGGCATCTTCACTCTAAAATCTTTAATAAAGGTCGCAACATTATGATTTGATATAACCTCGCATTCAAATTTCTTAATACTGAATATTTCGTCAGGAATTTGAATTTTCATATCTTCTTTTACTTTTACCTGGCAGCCCAAACGCACATTTTCACGACGTTCAGCAGCACTCAAATGAGGCAGTTCCGTAGGCAGTACATCCCCACCGCCTTGATGCACTTGTACCTTACACATGGCACATGTTCCACCACCACCACAAGCAGACGGTAAGAAAATACCCGCCCCAGACAATGCCGACAACAAATTAGTTCCTGAGCTTACGCTAGGGCTCTTCTCCGCATCTCCATTGATAAGGACCTGACAATCTTTAGTATCTACAACTTTACTTTCTACAACAGCAAGTAAAGTAACCAAAAACATAATAATAAATAAGAAAACCCCAGTACTAACTATATAAACCATAAATTTATCCTTATTAACTCGTAAGTTTGATGCCGGCAAATGCCATAAATGCCATCGCAATAAGACCAGTCGTAATCATGTTTATAGCAAAACCAGGTAAGCCTTTAGGAAGGTCCGCATATTTTAGTTTTTGTAAAACCGCAGAAAAAGCAACAATTGCTAAAAACCACCCTATCCCGGAGCTTACGCCAAAAACGACTGCTTCAGGAAAATTATACTGACGTTGCTCCATAAACAGAGACGTACCCAAAATCGCACAATTAACAGCAATAAGAGGAAGAAAGATACCTAAAGAAATATACAGCCCAGGTGTGTACTTCTCCATAATCATTTCTACTAACTGAACCATGGCTGCTATAACCGCAATAAAAGAAATAAAGATTAAGAAACTTAAATCTACTTCAGGGAAACCCAACCAAGACAAGGCTCCGGCTTTCAGGAAATACTCATTGAGTAACCAGTTTGCAGGCGTCGTAATCGTTAATACAAAAATAACTGCAAGGCCTAAACCCGTAGCCGTTTTGATGCTTTTAGCACAGCCCAAAAAGGAGCACATACCCAAAAACATAGCCAACAAAATATTGTTAATGAAAATAGACTCAACAGCTAAGCTTAACAAATGCTCAAACATACTTATTTACTCCCCGTCAGAATATTTTGTACCCAAACCAATAAGCCAATTGTAATGAACACGCCGGGAGCCAATACCATGATTCCCATGTTTTCATATCCCATTTCATA
>CALLLO010000100.1 GCA_938082985.1 uncultured Candidatus Marinamargulisbacteria bacterium
GCATTGATTTTACTTTAGGTATAACTATTCTTCCTCTCTTAGGAAGCCCCACGCTTAAAGCTCTAATTGCACCATAACTCATAATATTGACCTTTCACAGCCCCTTGAAATATAACTCACGAATTATACACCTCTGCCTCACTAGTATCAAGACATGCTTTACAAGGAAACTAGGATTTAATCGAGGTTGCAATAAAAGGATCCCAATCCTTCATTACTGTTTCATAACCCTGTTTAGCTAAAGACGCCTTCAATTCAGATAAAGACCTTTCATCTGAAATATCAAATTGACCTTCTTCGGTGTTCATCGTGTAGCCACCTGGGGAGGTGTTTGATTCTGCCGACATGGTAGTGACACCTAAAGGTAAAAGCTGGTCTCTAAGTTCTGCATTCTCACGTGTTGAAAGGGTTATAGATAGGTCATGAAAAACTAATCGAAAAGCAAGCATGATTTGTACTAGGTTTTTGTCTGATACTGGAAAGTCGATTTTGAATTCTCCAAACATCCCATTAATTCTAGGAAAAGACACCCCGTATTTGGACTGCCAATAATGGCGGCGCATATAGCTTACGTGATGGGCCAAAGATATCATGTCGTATCTCCAGTCGCTGAGGCCCAATAGGGCACCTATTTGGATCTTGTAAAAACCAGCTTTTGCGCCATCTTCTACGGCTAAGAGTCTATGGTCATAATTTTTTTTCATTCCAAAAAGATGATATTTAGAATAGGCCTCTTTGTTGTATGTCTCTTGATATAAAGTTAAAGAATCGGCACCTGAGTTAATAACCTGAGCATAATCTTCTTGATTCATAGGCTGAACCTCTATACCTACTGATGAGAAATATTGCCGAGCAATTGTTGCTGCATGCGCAATGTAGTCTGTGCCTACTTTCTTGGGAGATTCTCCTGTTAGTAATAAAATATGTTCAAATCCTTTACCTGCAAGTGCACGAAACTCGTTATGGATTTCTTCGTCATTAAGGGTTTTTCTTGCGTATTTATTTTCCATACTAAACCCACAATATGTGCATGTATTAAAACATTCATTAGACAGGTACATGGGTACAAAAAACTGAACGATATTTCCGAAACGTTGTTTTGTAATCGTATGTGCCTTTTGAGCCATTGGTTCCAAGTAAGCTTCCGCAGCAGGAGAGAGGAGGGTATGAAAATCTGATATATCACACTTGCTTTTCTGTAGCACACGTTCAACATCTGAAGCAGTCGTCATAAGGCTTTTACTTACAAGGGTATCTCTATTAAGTGTATCTAGATAATCTAGAAAGGTCATGAATGTAAAAATCCAGTGAGAGGGGAAGAGGCTTCGGCTTGAGATGACTCAGCGGCTAAACCAGACTCATAACCTAAACGTCCGGCTATAACGGCATGCTTAAAGCCTTGAGCCATTTTAATGGGATCTCGTGCTATTGCAATGGCGGTGTTCACTAAAACGGCGTCTGCACCGAGCTCCATAGCTGCGGCTGCATGTGAGGGAGCTCCTAATCCTGCATCTATGATGACGGGAACTGTGGCTTGTTCAATGATAATGGCTAAAAGCTCTGTCGTTTTTAAGCCCTTATTAGACCCAATAGGTGCCGCCAATGGCATTACAGCCACACAGCCAACATCCGCTAGTCGCTTAGCTAAAATAGGATCTGCATTCATATAAGGGAGCACCTTAAAGCCCTCTTTTACCAATATTTCAGCTGCTTTTAATGTTTCGATAGGATCTGGAAGTAGATAGTCTGGTTCAGGAGTTACTTCAAGTTTTACCCAGTCAGAGACGCCTGTCGCGCGAGCAATTCTGGCTATTCTTATCGCTTCTTCAGCGGTACGTGCCCCGGAGGTGTTTGGTAAAAAAAGATATTTTTTGGGATCGATGACAGATAAAAAGGAATCTTGAGCATCATCCAAATCTACACGTCTAACAGCAACGGTGACAAGTTCAGAACCTGAAGCCCCTATAGACGCTTGCATAAGATCAGGGGACGAAAACTTTCCTGTTCCAATAAATAATCTTGATGAAAATAGGCGATTGCCGATGATGAGCTCTGTTGTCATGTGGGTATGATAGGTAATTGAGCGTTATACGTAAAGTATATACGCCAGCCTCTTTAAATCTAGAAAGAATCTTCAAGCATCGTTTTTACGATAAGTTCGTCTCCAAATGTTTGGATTTGTATAGCGCCTTGCCGATCTGTTCTATACAGTGCTACTCCCAAATCGGATACTCGTTTGACGACTACAGGAGCTGGATGCCCAAAGCGATTGTATTGACCCGCACTGACGATAACAAAGCTAGGGTTAACCTGTTTAAGAAATCCTTTGTTTGTAGATGTTTTACTCCCGTGATGCCCGAGTTTAAGTACTGTAGAGTTTAGCTCAGATCCATAGTGTCTTAATAGCCAGAGCTCTCCATCTTCTTCTAGATCTCCTGTAAATAAAAAAGAGTGTCCTCTGTAATAGAGTCGACAGACGATGGAAGACTCGTTTTCAGAATAGGTAATACGTGAGCTATTGGGATGGAAAAAATCTAGATACATATCCTCCTCTATATTAAGTCTTGTCACATCAGTAAGTGGGCTAACTTTATGGGAAAAACGATCTTGCCAATTATTTAAGTTATCTAAATAGAGAGAGCGACGTCCGTTGGTAACTAAGCTTCCAATTTCTTTTTTTTCTAAAATCGAAAAGGCGCCTCCAGCATGGTCCATATCGTTGTGCGTTAAAATAAGAAAGTCGACAAATGACAGTCCTTTACTATTCAAATAGGGCAAAACGGTACGTGTCCCTTCATTGCTTTTTATCTCTCTTGTTTTATAATTTATTTTCCGCCCCCCAGAATCAATGATAATCGTTTTTCCTTTTGGGGTTTCAATCACACAGGCATCTCCCTGGCCGACATCTAAGTATGTTATTAAGAGTGGTTTTTCCTTGAGTTGAATAAAAATAAATATAAGACAGAGTAAGGATGCTGAGGCATATAAGCCATTTTTCAATAGCGCTTTTCTTTCTTTTTCTAAACACCAGAAAGAAAAAAGTAAGAGGGTATAGAGGTAGACAACAAACGACCAATGAATAGAGACGGACATAACAGAAAAGCTAAAACTCGCGCAATAATTAACGATGTTCAGCATAGCGATTATCACCCATTTAAGAATCGCATCGGCTAGCCACAAAATAGGATAGAAAAAGAGACCCCCCAGTGTTGCAAAAAAACCAACAACGACTAGAAGCTCAATGACATCTATTAGTAACAAGTTTGTAAATAAAGAAATTAAAGAAACTTCTTTAAAGACCCCCCACAAAAGAGGCGTTGTAAATAAAAATGGAGCAAGTGACATCGATATAGCCATATTTAAAAAATTGGGCCATGTAGCAGGAAGGCATTTTTTAACAATATCTACTCCATAGATGAGAGATAGGGTAGCTAAAAAAGATAATTGAGCGCCAATATCTAATAAAATATAAGGGTCAATAAGGAGCATAATAGTTAGGGCGATTAGGATAATGATGAGCGGGGATATTTTGTAGTGCCAAGTTTTGGTTCCTGCGGCAAGAAGGTTCATGACACTAGCTCTAAAAATTGAGGCGCCGCCACCTGTCAAAAAGTAAAACGTGATATTTACTAAACATAAGAACAGGTACTGAATACCAGGTTTTAGGCCCAGTTTTCGTAAAAAAAGAAAGACCATCCCAGAAAGTAAAGAGACTTGAGAACCGGAGACGACTAAAAGGTGCATGAGTCCTGTACGTCTGAAGTTATTTTGAATGTCTTCAGAAAGAGTAACCCCGTCATCCCCAAATACAAGGCCTATTAATATATCTGAATAGGGGTGGGGTAGCGCCCGTTCGTGGAGGCTTAGGATTCTCGCTTTTAATTTAAACGCAATATATTTGAAAGGGTTTCTTATTTTAGACCCTGTTTTTTCATAGGAATCGGAGTAAAGAAGACCGGATATATTCTTTAGAAGTAGGTATCTTCTGAAATCAAAGGCGCCTGGATTTCTAATTTTTTTAGGGTTTTTAATG
>CALLLO010000101.1 GCA_938082985.1 uncultured Candidatus Marinamargulisbacteria bacterium
GCTATAAACCCTTCGCCTAAAATACGCATATATCCCGCGAGAACGACAAGCTCGACACCAGCGTCTCTTAGCGCTTGGGTGAGGCTTTTTTCGTAGTCGTCTTTATTTTTAAAATCTGTAATATTAAAGCTTTTGGTAGCAATGTTATCCGCTTGTGCTCTGAGGAGTCCAGGTGCAGCAGCTTTGTTACTTATAACGATTTTGACGTCGACGTCGCAGTTGCCTACCTTTATTTGGTTTAGGATAGCGGCCATGTTGGAACCTCGTCCTGAGATGAGAATTCCGATTGGCAGTTTAGACAAGGCGGACCTCTTTGCTTCCAGCCTTCACGTCGCCAATAAGATAAAAATCATCGTTGGTAGGAAGATCTTTGTCGGTCACTATAACCATGCCGACTCCCATGTTAAACACTTTATACATTTCAGCTTCGTCGATCTTGCCAATGCGTTGGATATCTTTAAAAACGTCGAGAACCTTTATCTTGGATTGTGTAATCTCGATATCAACGCCTTCAGGGAGAATTCGCTCGAGATTTTCTTCAAGACCCCCGCCAGTGATATGGCAGATACCTGTGATTCCGCCTTGCTCTACGAGCTCTAGCACTTCTTTTACGTAAAGGCGTGTGGGTGTAAGAAGAGAGTTTCTGTCGATATTTTCAGCTTTACAGACCTCTTCTGTTAGGACTTTTCTAACAAGAGAAAACCCGTTGCTGTGGATACCTGAGGAGGCGTAAGCGTAAACCTTTTGGCCCGCTTTGATTTGGGACCCGTCGACTACTTTGGGTTTATCCACGACACCTACACAAAATCCAGCGAGGTCGAAGTCTCCTTTTTTGTACATATCGTTCATCTCGGCCATTTCGCCACCAATAAGCGCGCAGTCTGTGTCGATACAGGCTTGAGACATGCCCGATATAATATCGGATATTTGTTCTGGGATGAGGGCATGCACGGCGATGTAGTCTAGAAAAAAGAGAGGTTTGGCTCCCATGCATATAAGATCGTTAACGCTCATGGCAACGAGGTCTATACCGACGGTATCGAAGATACCTAGTTCGATAGCGAGCATAAGTTTGGTCCCTACACCGTCTGTGCAGGAAACGAGGATAGGATCTTCGTATTTGTCTTTGTCAAAACGAAAGGCGCCGGCGAAGCTGCCTAGAGAACTGAGAACGTTGGGAGTATAAGTCTTTTTTACCTTCTCTTTTATTAAATTTACAGCACGTGTGCCTTCTTCGATGTTAACGCCTGAGCTTTTGTAATCCATGAGGGGTATTGTAAGGGAAAGGGGGAAATTAGGCCACTGTGTGTTTTTGCGAATAACACTGAAGGGTGGCACTTAAACCATGGTCCCTTTTTTGGCCCCTTTTTCTTTTTACGACAGCCTATCCAAATATCCTTGCAAAATAAATGCAGCGGCTTGACCGTCCACCACTTCTTTTCGCTTCTTTCGAGACACATCCGCCGCGATTAGATGGCGCTCCACCGCTACCGTTGAAAAACGTTCGTCTTGGAAATGGACTGTCAATTTGAAGGTTTCTTCTAAAATGACTGCGAACGCTCGGACTTCTGTTGTTTTTTTTGTATCTTCACCATGACGGTTTGTAGGGAGACCTAGTACGACGGTTTTTATCCCTTTCTCGTCGATGAGTGTCTGGAGTTGGGTATGTAGCGTTTTATCGTTGGTGATATACGGTTGAGATTGAGCGGTTAGGCCAAGGAGGTCTGACCAAGCAACTCCGATTCTTTTTTCCCCATGGTCTAGGGCGAGTATACGTTCCATGGTTAAACCCTGGGGTCTATTTTTATTATCATAAAAAGTATCTTAATGGGTTTAGCCTAAATTTCATAGTTTCCTTGCTAGACCCACCCAAGCTTTAGCTGGACACTCATGTTTTATGAGCCAATCTTTACGCCATGTACCGGCTGCGTAGCCTGAGAGTGTGCCCTCTGCTTTTATGACACGGTGGCAGGGGATAATTATAGCTAAAGTGTTGTTACTATTCGCGCCTGCTACAGCCCTACTCGCGCTGGGTTTATTTATACCTTGAGCAAGTTCTGTATAGGACTGGGTGCTCCCATGTTTAATGTTTTGAAGTGCCGCCCAGACTTCTTTTTGGAAGAGAGTTCCTTGGGGCTTTATGGGGATTTTAAAAGATGTAAATCTGCCGTCGAAATAGGCCTTAAGTTCGGGTTCTAGTTGGGCATGGATGCTCGTTTTGGATTCTGTAAGCGTGGCCTTGTTTTCTTTTAGAAGCCTCTCGATATTGGTCTTTATGTTTTTTCTGTCGATAAACTCTAACATATAAAGGTATGTCTCATCCGCTATCGCTAACATGTCTCCTAAAGGTGTGTGGTAGGTGTGTTGGCATAAGGACGTATTTTTGACAGGCATAAGGGACTCCTTTTAGTAGGAGTATTACACCTTATTTTGAAGAGTGGCAAGGACTAGCCTCTGCACACTCTCCTACACGGCAAACAACTCCATGTCATCTAACATTTCCTGCATAATTTCAGCACTACGACCTGCGCCCTCAGCCATATCCTCAAGCACACCTGCATCTACATGGCCTTTATACCGCTCCATTAACTCTTGTAACTCTACAGAATATCCCTCATCAGCGCTTGGGGCCTCCACTTCTGTAGCCATAACCTCCACCGATTTTAATTCCTCAACCCTCTTCAGCACAGACTCAACAGGACTAGTATTTGAACGTCCCTCAATTATATCCTTAGCATGATTGATGCTCATTAATATTACCACTAGAGCCTCAGTCTCCTTAGGGGGGAGCTCCTTTGGGGCCATTTCAGTTCGTACAATCTCGTCATATTTTTCTACTAAAAAAGCCGTCTGATCCTTCGGTTCAGAAGAATGAGTCTGAGCCAGAACTATAAATTCGGCTACTTTATCGTCATTAATCAACTCTCCATGGCTATTTTTAGAATTACCAGGTGGGTTTTCAATACGTGTAGATTTAAAGTGACCCTGCAAGCTCGAACTACTCTTAGGTAAAACTTGAGCTCTTTGCATGCCGTCTAGCCTCAAAGCTAACTCTCTTGACGGATCCTCAGCAGCTCCCTTTAAAGACGAAACCTCAGCGGCTTCTTTTCTTGAAGGTGGATCCTTATCAGGTTTCTTAGCCCCTCCTGTAAAAAGCTTAGCTATCCTACTAATCATTGGCATTTTCATATCTCCCTTTCATTATTATCGAATTTTTAAGGGTAAAAACTGTATAGTAGTTTCCCTTATACTCTATATACCCACATATATTTCAAGCCAAACATTAGCAAAGACATAAAACCCCTTATCTCAGAACTGTGTAGAAGGTTACGATCAAACAAAACTAATAATATATAAGCCCCAATCCTTCGTCCAAAATATCTTGATTCAAAAAAGCCCCATTAAACACTAGGTCGCCGAGCTCAGACGCGTCCTCATCGTAAAAAATATCGACTAAATATCGTGTGAATTTGTCTCGACCGTAGGTACGAACAGCTATAAAGGGGCACTCTCTTAACGCGTCTTCAACAAACCCCTTCGCTTCCATCCCCGATAGGGTCTCGACTTCTGGGGTATCTATCCCTCGCAGTCGTACCTTTTGGGTGGTCATCGCATTAAACCCAAGATCGATATTGAGCCAAACTGTGTCTCCGTCGATGACCTCTATGACGTAGGCCTTGTAGGTGTAATGTGTGACGGGAGCTTCTGTAAGCGTCCAGTTTTCGACCTGTAGATACATCTTGAAACCGATGTCGACACGAGATGTGCCTTGTACTTCTTTTAATGTATAGACATAAGGCGCTTCTCGTTTGGTGCTGAGAGTGTCTTTTTCTTGCCTTTTAGGTGGGTTTTTCATGAGTGTTTTCAGGGCTTTTACGCTGAGTTTTTCGCTGACGATTTTAACTTCTAGTTTTTTTCTTTCTTTGGGATTCTCTATGGTGAGAAGCGTCCGGATGTGAGTCCAACTCAATTTTGGACTCGCGTCCAAAATTGACGGATACAGCTCATAAAACTTAATCATTCTATATAAAGTAGAGCGCACAATACCTAGCTCTTGAGACAAAACAAGCATAAGGCTTGTCCCATACTCCGCTCTCTCTTCATTTTCTAAAACATGAATTTTTATTCGCTTTCCAATCGTCCAATAGGTCTGAACCTTTTCTCGTTCAATGACGGCGTAAACCCGCGCTTGGCTACTTTCTATGTCCGTTTTAATAGTCGTTATAAGAGATTGAATCTTGGGAGAAATTGGAGTTGGGAGAGTCATGACTTAATCATAACAGTTTTTTTTATTAAAAGGTGTCTCCCTTTAGAACTTTGAGGTAGTTTTTTACACATGTAATCTTAGAGTCGATCTCTCGCTTTTCGCTTGGAGACATATCCATACGCATCTCTTTAATCCATTGGTAATCCCGTATCGATTTTTCTGCCAAATCAATACAATATTTTATTCTAGATTTATCAGAATTATCAGAGCTTTGATGTCTCATTAAATAACGATACGTATTATTAATAGACGCCACTTTCTTACTTAATCTACGCCCCTCATCTGTTAGCATAACTATCTTCTTAGCGGGCGTTCTATAGGTCATCCCTATAAAGTGAGGAGCTGCGTATCTAGTCCTTAGAGGTCTCACTTTTTCATTTGGAAAAGACGATAGATTTACTAACTTTGACTGACGCCGTTGCCAAGAGCCCCTTAAATACGATGTTGAAAAAATTAGAGTTATTTTTCTTTACATACGGGTATTTTTGACTATGCTCATTTGAATTGTGTTAAGGAACGGTTATACCACAGTGAGGATTTGATTTAGGTTTATATTAAAAATAACTAAACTACTCACGGCTACCCACAGTGCAATAACAGACACAGCACCTTTTTGAAAAATAGGGATAACAGTTTTTTTATTCTGACAAGCAGGCCTAAGATTGACTCGCAAAACCCTTTATGTTGGAATGTACAGACATTCATAAAAATAAAAAATTTACATACAGGACAGATACAAATGCCTACCCCTATACAGATACGGTCTGTCAGCTCTACTTCACGCCAACAGGTACAAAGTAGACAAGGCACTCCAGTTTCGACTTCTCATCCTCAACACACACTCACCGTACCTGTATTAACATATGCACCACCTCAGGTTATCCCTGTCTCGGAGACAGATATCCATCTCGATAATCTAAAAGACTGGCTTGCAGACCCCAAAACTCTCCGGGCCCACATCCACAGAACCCACAGAAAACTCAAAACCGAAACGAGCACCTTTGTAGCTCAAGAAAAAGACTTACAAAAAAGCGCCGTATACGACAGCCTATCCACTTATTTCTACGTACAAATCTTGCTAAATATCAGCGATGAATTATCTGAAGACGACTCAAAAGAACTACTCTTGGAGATTAAGTATATCCTAGACGATTCTAACTTTAATAAAAGTTGCACAGCTTATGTCCGAGCTGAATATCAAAACAACCGCCCTTAATCGTCACCCCTTAAAGACACAAAGACTCCATCTCTCGATCCGGACACACCACTATGGTGTCGCCGTTCACCACAACTACGGACAATCCAGATCCCGATTTAGACTCATCATTAATAAAGAGGTGCTCTTTTCTAACACCTAATTTATCTCTAAATCCAACTAAAAACCCCCTAGAATTTTTAGTACTCCCTATTAAAGAATACTGAACAGCTAGCACGTCTTCCTCTATTTCATCTATATACTCGGACATTAAAGCCAATGTTTTAGTGATATACCCGTCAAAATCTGTTTTGGCGCCCCTAACTTCTTCAGAATCTTCAGGTGATATAACTTTCGAACCCTTCCGTTTTAAATCTTTTAATGTGGCATTATACTCATCTTTACCCGGTTTATTAGTGAGAAGATCTGCAGAGTGCAACACAATAGTTAGAGGCTCCTCGTCACTTATCATCGAAGCGCAGATGATAATACAAGGCGAGGCCCCACAACTTTTTACTATATTTTCTGGAGTCGCTTCCTTTATTAGGGAACTATCGTCATAAGAAGTCTGTTGCTCAGCTTCGTAACAAGGGGCGCGACCCTTCATCTGACTTATTAAACGTCTAGAATCCTCGTTCAACCATGATATTTTAGGACTTTCAATCCGACTTCTTGTACATTTATCAGGACTCACTAAACTAGGAACTCCCGAATCGAGAGACACTTTTCTTTTATTAACCTTTAATGGACTAGGCACTATTCCTTTTTGACTTACATGCATACTATCCCTCGTTATGAATATATACCCATAAAAAAATAGTTTTAAACGTTAAAAAAGAGACGTCCCGGCTTTATTAAGAGTCGTCTAGATTCATCGCTAAACTTATACGCTTCATCTGTGCGTCCACAGTCATAACAGTCACCTTAACTGTGTCCCCTACCGACACAATATCATGAGGGTCTTTAACAAAAGTGTTACTCAACTTAGAGATATGAATGAGGCCATCTTGGTGAACCCCAATATCGACGAAGGCACCAAAGTTAGTCACATTGGTAACCACCCCCTCCAGGCTCATTCCCTCTTTAAGATCAGCAATATCATCCACCTCATCGTCAAAATTCGCATAGCTAAACTCGGCTCTCGGGTCTACGCTTGGTTTGAGGAGTTCGTCGGCTATATGCTGGAGTGTAGGTAATCCCACCGTGTCAGTCACGTAGTGGCTCAACTCACGCGTGTTGGAGGATATCTTAGTGGCCAAGTTATAAGACTCGGGATGAATAGCGGTATTATCTAAAGGATCCCCCCCCTCTTTTATTCTTAAAAACCCCGCACATTGTTCAAAGGCTTTCGCCCCTAACTTAGGTACTTTGAGTAGGGCTTTTCGAGTTTTGAAAGAACCGTTTTGGTGTCGATATCTCAGGATATTTTGTGCCAAAGTAGGCCCTATCCCAGAAATATAGGTGAGCAATGAAGCCGAGGCTGTATTAAGATCCACGCCAATTTTATTCACGACCGTTTCTGTACTAAAGCTTAATGATTTTTTGAGAGCGCCTTGGTTAACATCGTGTTGGTACTGCCCTACCCCAATGGCTTTCGGGTCGATTTTAACAAATTCAGCGAGTGGGTCCTGGAGACGATGAGCAATACTTATAGCGCCTCGAACGGTGACATCTAACTGTGGATATTCCTCAATCGCTAATTCAGAGGCTGAATACACGGAGGCCCCCGCTTCGTTAACAATAACAGGAATCACAGTGAGTGATTCTTTTTTAATAAGCGCCTTTATAAACACCATTGTTTCTTTAGAACCCGTCCCGTTACCTATGGCAATAAGATCCACCTTATATTTAGATAAAAAAGCTAGAACGATACGCTCAGCTTCCGCCATTTTTTGAACAGGAGGCACGGGAAATATAGTCGCCGTATCTTTATACACTCCCGTTTTATCGACAATGGCGATTTTGCATCCCGTACGAAAACCAGGGTCGATCCCCATAATCACCTTCGCGCCAACGGGAGGCGCCAAAAGTAGCTTTTCAAAATTCTTAGCAAAGACCGATATCGAGGCTACTTCAGCTTCGTCTACCTTAAGAGTGAAACATTCCTTTTGAATCGACGGGCTGAGCGACTTTGTATACGCCTCTTTTATCGTATATTGAAGTACTTGGAGCAATGAAAAATTTTTATTTTTTATTATATGTCGTTCTAAAAACGAAAGCATACGCGCCTCATCTACGATAATTTTCCAATTTATTATTTTTTCCTTTTCACCACGTCTAATAGCCAAAACACGATGACTCGCAGCGTGGCTCAAACGCTCTGTAAAATCGTAGTACATATCAAATTTTGTTTTTTCGGCTTTAAACTTACGCGTCACCTTGGTTTTGAGTTGGCCATAGCTAAGCATTTCTTTGCGAATATACTGACGGTACGCCGCGTTGTCTGAAATCTTTTGAGCAACGATATGACAGGCCCCCTCCAAAGCCTCTTTAGACGGTCTCTCTGTTAGGGTTTGGGACAAGAGCTGTTTAGCTAAAGGTTCATACCCTTTTTCTATGGCGATATCGGCTTTTGTTTTTCGACCTTTTTTGTAAGGTAGGTACAGATCTTCCAAGCTTTGTTTATCTCGGGTCGCTTCTATTTTTTCTTTGAGATGAGCAGTGAGTGCCCCTTGTTCTGTCATACTTTTGAGAATACTTTTTTGGCGGGTGAACAATGTTGTATAAAACTCATATTTAATTTGGATGAGGCGCAATTGGGTTTCGTCTAAGCCGAAGGTGCGTTCTTTTCGGTAACGGGCGATAAAGGGAATGGTGGCGCCTTCGTCGAGGAGCGTAAGCGTTGCCAGGATGGCGGACGAGTGAAGGCTTGTGTCTGTGGCTAAGTAGCTGAGAAGTTTCGAGTGGTGGGTAGTGTCTATCATAGATGCATTTTAACGTAAGGGTGGTTTAGGTGCCATCGTTTAGGTGCCATCGTTTAGGTGCTCCTCCTAGTCTATTTTCATCTTTAAATATAAACTAGTTGCATTTACAATGGTCACTATGCCTAGAAACATACGAATTATAAACAACAAAAGCTGGTATCACATTATGAATCGAGGCCAATCTCTAAAACATATCTTTTTAAACTCATATTTACAGGAATATTTTCTAGAACTCCTCGGTGTAATCAAAGAAAAATACGATATTGAAATTCACTGTTTTTGCCTCATG
>CALLLO010000102.1 GCA_938082985.1 uncultured Candidatus Marinamargulisbacteria bacterium
GAGTCGGAAGCTCATGATTTTGATGCCTTTAAATAGTGTGATCCCCACGATATCTTTTAATCCGTTTTGGAGCATTGAGGGCGTGGTGCAAAATAAAATGTGAAATTTTTTTTATTTTGACACGATAAATAAAAGGACTACCCCTAAATTGGTAGACTCATATAAGTTATCTATTTCTACTTAAGAATGTTCGATAAAAAACAAACTATATAAAATTGGAGATTTAACATGAAATCATCTACATTCGGGCACATTTCTCATAGCTATAGGGCAAACGCCCCCGAACAGTTGTTACAAGGGAAAGGGAAAGGGAAAGGGAGAGGAAAAGGGAAAGGGCCTTCATTTTCTCCATCATTAGGAGCTGCCCTCCCAAGTCCTCCAGTAGGAGAGATGCGGCCAGGTTTTACGCGACAAAATGGTGCCAGCTCATTAAGTGCAGATCCTCCCGTAGAGCCGACTCGAGAATCAGGAGCTGCTCTCCCAAGTCCCCGAGTAGGAGAGATGCGGCCAGATTTTACGCGACAAAATGGTGCCAGCTCATTAAGTGCAGAGGCACAGGTTCCCTTAGTGATGAATACAGAATTAGTCACTCACCAGAATTCTATCGAGGCGGAGTCAGCGGCTAACATCCTCCGTGATCTTCAGATAATATTTGGTCTTAAAGAAGATAAGGTTTCCCTCCTAAAACTGGCTATTGATAGAGTTTTACAGGATCAAAAAGCAGTCTACTCTAATGTTGAAATTAATAGCTATCGCCTTCCTGTTCCCAAACTCGAGCCAGAGACCAAGGCCGATGATGCTACCGATGATCACTCAGCCGATGCGGAAACACCTGATAAACCGGAACTTGCAAGACCAACGCTTGCAAAAGGGAAATCCAGTTATTTTTCTGTAGACACAGATGATGCAGGTGATGAAGAGACCAGTCAATGCCCCTTAGAGGCAAGCACAAACGATCTTTACGAGAAAATCTTACGATCAAAAAAAGCTATGAAATCAGTACTCCAGCATGGCACAAGACTTGTTGATAGAAACCTTGGTCCAAGACGAGAATTAGATGGTTTGTATCAATATTGGAGCACCATGCTTATTCTTGACCCTACTTCTGCATCTGCAGACGCACCATTGCTCATTAGTGCAAAAGGTGGCCTCAATAATATCAGTCAAGAACTGGATAAAGGAGCCCCCTATATCGAAGGTTCTCTTCCATCAAACTTAGGTATGTTGAAAAAATTGGATGGAACGCCAGACATTATTCGATCGGGAAAACTTAATACAGCTAAAAAGCTTGAAAATATGCTGCTTTTTAATGCATTGGAAGAGTATCAGGCAAAATCTCCGGACGACACCAACTTTACACCTACAAAAATTAACACGCTTAGCTTTATGGATTTTGGGAAACGTGATGAAGGCTTATTTCTTAATCAAGCACAAGCCGCCATTACCGCGTTATTTGATGGCGCGCCTAGCATTACAAGGATAGTCTCCTTTTATAAAAACCCTGATCAAGACCCCATTACGCTTACACTTACTATTCCCAGACCTACACTTGAAAATGTACCACTTTCTATGTCCGATGTAAGCACACTAACAATAGCTCGAGACTATAATAAAACAGAAGCCCTTGTTCATGTTCGTGATTTAAAAGATAAATGGAAAGATAACGAGGATGAGATACTTCGCCATTTCAGTCAGCTATTAAAAGATGCCCCTGATTCAAGTTTTGAGAAGGTATTTGATAGCATTCGTAGCCGTATAAAGAATAATGTTGATGGAGCCGCCCCACCACGGAGTTTAGATCTCATGGCTTTAGATAGTTTGGCACTGACCTTGACAGGGAAAACATTACAGGAAGATACATTAACGGATCCTGAAGACAGTGGCTCTGAATTATTGCTTAAATTTGCATTAGCAGATGTATTGGGTCAGCCATTTAGTATCAGCTGTAAAAGTGGCCAAGATCGCACAGGCACAGCTTTCGCACTCCGAGTGGCGGCTAAAATGTTTCATAAACTAACTGGTGACCTGTTTCGCCCAACTGATACCAATAAACCCTGTGACAACATCCTCTTTAAAGAATGTTTTATGTACGCTTTGGATCTGTTCAACGAAGACCCAAACGCGCTTACACGAGGAAGTGGCTCTAACTTAAAACCTTTAAATCATCCTTTTGTTGCGGGGATGTATACGGAATTTACTCCTGAACACAGAGACTCATTGTTTTACCAAGCTTTAGTTGATGTAGACCAAAATTATGCTCTATATTATGCAATGAAATTGGAAAGTAAGTCTCCTGTTTTCCCAAAAGGACTGCAAGCATCAGATAAAGTAGAAAGAGCAGCTAGATATACACAGGCTAGCGTACGCCGTTCAGGCGCATCTTTTAGCCAAGCTTTTTCACGCGACAGCTTTAGGAGATCTAGTAGTTCTGAATCGCCACAAAGCCAGGTTCATGATAAAGCTGCTGCAGAATCTGCCTTAGAAGGAGGCTCTGAATCAGAGTCAGAAAGATAATCCCTCTGGCATCATATTTCGATAATCAATTATGTCTTTGGCTATACCTCGGAACACAGGCCCCGCGACGGTCGACCCCCATATCGATTTTTTAGGTGAATCTACAGTTACCAAAATTAAAATCTCAGCATCTTTGGCAGGAAAAAAACCGACAAAGGACGCCACATATTTTCCATCTTCGTAACCTCTCCCATCGTCTCTGGCTTTTTGAGCGGTTCCTGTTTTTCCAGCAATATCGTAACCTGGAATATCGACATAAGGCGCGGTACCAGTCGGCGATACAACCCCTCTCATAATGTTTATGACTTGCTCGGCAGTCTCTTCTCTAATCACTCGTTTTTTTCTAGTAATGGGCGTTGCTCGTCTCGTATTAAAGTTAAAATCTGTCGTGTAATCCACGATCCGTGGCTTCATGTAAATACCTTTGTTGGCAACAGCAGCTATGGCAGCTGCCATTTGTATAGACGTTACAGCAATTCCCTGACCAAAAGCCATCATAGCAATGTCTACCTTAGACCAATCCTCTACACGTCTGAGCATACCTCTGGATTCTCCTGGCACTTGAATATCGGTCCTAGATCCAAAACCGAAATATTTCATATAGCTATAAAACTTCTCTTCTCCCATCTTCATAGCAATCATTGCTGTTCCTACGTTTAGAGACTTTTGCAAAATATCGGACACACTTTGTTGGTCGCTTTCGTCTTCTGGACGTTCATGCGCTTCTGATATGTGTCTATCATACACCGCCAAAACTTCTGGTACCGTAAGTATCTCCCCTGGCGTCACCACCTGCTCCTCTAAAGCAGAGGCTATCGTTATGACCTTAAAAATAGACCCTGGCTCAAAAACATCCACCACATTCGTGTTTTTTCTATATAGGCTCGACACCGACGCCCAATGGTTAGGATCAAACTCTGGATAAGAAGCCATCGCTAAAACATCCCCCGTTTTAGGGTTAATCACGACAACTTGGCCTTTAGCTGCTTCGTTATACTCGACCGATTCCTTAAGATGTTTTTGGGCTGAAAACTGAATAAACTCATCTAAAGTAGTCACGACATGTCCCCCATCATGTTGAGGAATTGTCTTTCGTGTGCCCGAAATCAACTGAAAGCCCCTAGGATCTCTTTCTAAAATAATCTTTCCCGAAGACCCTTTCAATAAAGAATCGTACTTATACTCCAAGCCACCTAAGCCTTGGTTATCGACACCCACAAAGCCCAAAACATGAGAAAACAACACGCCGTGAGGATAGACACGTTTTTCTGTAGGAATAAAGCCAAGTCCTTTTATGTTTTTTTCTTTTAACTCCAAAGCTTTGAGTTCGTCTACCTGTCTTTCAACCCAGATAAAACTCCCCTGTGTTTTGTATAATTTATCACTCAATTCTTTTCGGCTCAGACTGATATAAGGGGCCACTTCCTTTGAAAACTCCCATTTATTCTCAATATCAGGAGGCACTGCGAACAAAGAATAGCTGAGCTGTGTCATAGCCAGAGGCTGTCTATCTCTATCTAAAATATTTCCCCTGTTAGGGTAAAGTTTAATTATTCTTTTTAACTGAGAGCGTGACTTTTCTATAAAAAAATCATGCTTGTAGATCTGTAAATAACCGAGTCGGACGATGATAATACCCAATACTAACAGAAAAATAAGCTGCAAAATTGCATGACGGTAGGGTTCTGGCCGTTTCATAAGGCAGGTATGTATCTTATTTTTTTTGTAGCTCTCAAATTAAGTTCTTTTGCCTTTTTATTTACATTAGTAAGTTTATTTGCGCTAACGACTAAAAACTCTAAACGTCTGTTTTCAGCCTCAAACTCTTGGCTTTTCAGTAAAAGTTCCCGCCTATTTTCTATTAAAGGGAGGGTCTTCATATTTGTAACCAAACTAGCGGCCGCACCTATGGCGATAACGCTGAAAGCGGCTATAAAAAACAATCGACGTCTAATCTTGGCTATCATGGCTCGATATTTTAACATAAAAAAGGTTTACCCTTTGTCTATTACGGGCATTATATAGGAACAGGGGGGGGGCATAATTATTAGAATCTTCACATTCTTCTATTTCCTCATGAATCTTCACAACGCGAGAACACTACAACTCGGTGCATCCGCTGCACATAAATATCACTCTTCACACTAATAATAGGTCCCCCTACTTAAGTTCCATCTCTTTTAGGCCCGTGCTATACTCACAGCATATTTTTATTTAATCATTGAAGGAGCACTACCCTTGTCACAAGAGAATCTTAAACATTTTGCAAACATTAAAGTTATAGGCGTAGGCGGAGGCGGCGGAAACGCGGTTAATCGTATGGTAGCTGCTGGCGTTCAAGGGGTTGAATTTTGGGCTGTTAATACAGACATTCAAGCGATCAATGTGTCGCTTGCAGATTATAAAGTTCAAATAGGCGCTAAGCTAACTAAAGGTCTAGGCGGTGGGGCTATCCCAGCTGTTGGACAAGAATCTGCTAAAGAAAGCAAAGAAGATATCATTGCCGCTCTAGATGGCGCTGACATGGTATTTATCACGGCTGGTATGGGTGGCGGAACGGGTACTGGGGCTGCACCTGTAATTGCTAGAGCAGCTAAAGACCAAGGCGCGTTAACTGTAGCGGTTGTAACCAAACCCTTTCGTTTTGAAGGGCCTGTCCGGATTCGTCAAGCAGAAGCGGGTATCGACGAACTTCGCCAACATGTTGATGCCATGATTATCATTCCTAATGACAAGCTTCTTGATGTTGTTGAAAAAATGACAAGTATGGTTGAAGCCTTCAAAATTGCTGACGATGTGCTTAGACAAGGTGTCCAAGGGATTGCAGACTTAATCACTATTCCAGGATTAATTAATCTGGATTTTGCTGACGTTAAAACCATTATGAAAGATTCTGGTTCAGCGATGATGGGAATCGGACGTGCAACTGGTGAAGGGCGTGCTGTAGCCGCGGCTAAAGAAGCTATTTCTTCCCCTCTTCTTGAACAAACAATAAACGGTGCCACGGGTGTTATTCTAAATATCACAGGTGGTGAAAACTTATCTTTACATGAAGTACATGAAGCCGCTGATGTTATCTATAATTCTGTTGATCCTAACGCTAATATTTTATTTGGTTCTGTTGTCAACGAAGCTCTGAAAGATGATATCGTCATTACAGTTATCGCAACAGGATTCAGTACAGATTCTAGCTTTAGCCCCCCTATTCAATCTCAACTTTCAGTTCCCTCGCCTGTATTAGAACCTGTAGAAAATGTTGAGGTAAAACCTGATGCCGCAGATCATAGAGTATCAGAAGTAAGAGCTGAGGTGTCCTCAGTACCGACCCCGATTGACACACCCTTTGAGCCTATCATGCCTAAAGTATCCGAAGAGCTTCCCTCTTTTGACTCTTTAATCGAGACACGAACATCTGGATCTCCACAAGTGCCAGATGATTACTCAAACCCATTTAGCATGCCAACTTCTGTCTTTGATACGGACCCCTCTCCCGTAGAAAACCCGTCAACGCCTGCTCCTGCACCCACTGAGGAGTTTGACCTAGATGTTCCTGCATTTTTGAGAAACATTAGCTAAAGACGATGCACTTTGATAAAGATCGACTGAAAGCCAACGGGCGCTTTCGTTCTTTAGACAGATCTGAAAAACCTGGCTACCTGGATTTCTCATCGAATGATAGCTTAGGGCTTTCTCAAAACTCTGCATTATTAGAGGCATTCAACGTATTCCCTGTGTCTAAATTTGGAGCTTCAGGATCTCGCTTATTAGGTGGGGATAACCCGATTTTTCATGAATGTGAAACCCTTATAGCCTCAGACCTTGGAAAAGAAGCGGCTTTGTTTTTCAGTTCTGGATTTCAACTAAACACAGGCGTTTTACCTGCTTTATTTGGACCTGACGATGTTATTTTTATGGATAAATTAGCACATGCCAGCCTTATCGACGGAGCACGACTATCAGCCGCTAAACTTATTCGATATAAGCATAACGACATGGCTCACTTAGCGCTCTTACTAGATAAACATCGTAACACTTTTAAGCAGGCTGTTATTGTTACAGAATCATTATTCAGCATGAACGGAGACCTAAGTGATCTAGCGGCTATCATTACACTCAAAAAACACTTTCATACCTCTCTCATGGTAGATGATGCACATAGTATCGGCAGCTGTGGTCCTGATGGATTAGGTTTGGCACGCCCCTTTAGTCCTGACATTGATTACCTAATAGGCACCTTTGGTAAAGCCCTAGGCTCTTCTGGTGCGTATGTTGCTACCTCACGTAATAGTGTGGAACAACTCATTAACACCTCTCGTTCATTTATTTATTCCACGGGCCTCCCCCTTCCTGTGATGCATTGGAACCTCTTAGCCTGGAAAAAGCTTAAAGAGTTGGAACCGGAAAGACAGCACCTTCGCACGCTAGCTAAACAATTACGAACAGGAGTACCTTCCCACTATACCGTTTTAGGCACGCAGCATATTGTTCCTGTTATTATGGGAGACTCACAAACGGCATGTGATATGTCTGAACGACTACTCGCTGCCAGTATTATTGCACCAGCAATTCGTCCACCTACCGTCCCTGAGGGCCAAGCGAGACTACGCTTTTCTGTTAAATCCATTCACACTATGGCGGATATTCAAGGCGTGATTAATGCATTATCGTAAAGCCATACAGTTTATCGACAAAGGCCACGCCCAAACACTCGTTTTTCTACCCGGGTGGGCCTTGGACACTCGTATTTTTGATACCATTGAATCTCCCTTTAATAGGCTTTATCTTAATGATATCTGTTCTGCGTCACTGATCTCTGATTTGAAACAAGCCTTCCATATTAACGCCATTAAACCCGCCCATTTTATAGGCTTTTCCATGGGAGCTTTTCGATGTCTGGACATCTTTAAACAAAGCCCTGGACTCATAAGATCCGTCACTCTAATAGGGCTAAATACAGGATATAAAAAGACAGACATCGCGCTTATTCGACGTTTATTAATTGAAAACATACAAGGCTACCTCCGCTCCTTTTACCAAGCCTGTTTTCATGAAAAATCGGAATTCAGATCCTTTTATACCCGCCTAGGTAAGGAGTTTTGTAACACCCTAGAATTAAAAACACTCCTGTCTGAACTAGACTATCTAGACGCCGCTTCAGTACGCTTAGAGGATCTGGTGCAAATGCCAAACCTTACCCTCATTCATGGCAAATATGACAGGATTGCCCCGCTTAAAAATATGTCTCTTATATATAAAGCGTGCACATCCGTACAGCTACCTCCGACTGGCCATATTGAAGCTATTACAAGGATACCCGACGCAATCCCATAGGCATGGCCTTCATTTTCATCTTTACGTTTAGTTGAGATTCATACACAGCCTGTTCTTGTAGACCTAGCTGTATTATCGACAAATTTGCATGGGCTGTAACCGGTCCTAAAATATCATTATGCTTGTTCAGCATCGGATGCAGACTATCAATAAACTGTTGAAAAATACCCATCCAGGTCCTCAACATATCCAACTGTTGCTGCATATACTGTGTTTCTAAATATAAGGCTGTATACGTCCGAACCGTGTAGCCCTCAGAAATATGAGCTTCACTTAAGGTGAGTCTCTCTAAACGATTTTGGAGATAGTGATCTAAGTCACTCTCAGACAAAGTTCTAGCTACGTAATCCATATGATCATTAAGTTCCAAACTCAACAGCCGTGCTGAACGAGTTTGCTCTACTCTCTCTCTGAAAAATTTTGGTGCAGCTCCATTCTCATACGCTCTACGCATAAAGCCAGGATCCTGTCGAAAAGCTTTTAATGTTTCATCCTCTACTTTTGCTCGCATACTTTTAGGTGCTTTATCTTTATCTTTACGCACTAGTCCCGATAATGCGGGAACATGAATCACAGCTTGAGTTACAGCTAGTGTCGCTGATTCTAAAATCTTCCTGGCTTCTAGTACAGGCATCTGTAAATCATCGCACTCATTATCACTTACAGGATAAGCGTAAACCACGGCCTCTTCGACGTAATCCTCACTTGGAGGAACAGAGGGGACTGGCCTAACCGCCTCTACACAGTCAGCATAAGGGGGAGCGGAAGGGACTGGCCTAACCGCCTCCACACAGTCAGCATAAGGGGGAGCGGAAGGGACTCGCATAGACGACAAGGCCTCAGCTTGCGACTGGAGCGTCGCGCCCAATACGGATACTCTATCTTTCTGGATACTATTTATGTCATCACTTTCAGGTATATTTTTTGAAGGAGACCTTCTAAACCATGCACTAATCCGTTTAAGTGCAGACATAAACGGGCTTAAAAACTTTCGTATCGTTGAGAGTTTTACTGGCTTTAGGTTAAGCTCTTTTCTTCCGGTCATTCTCTCAATATGCTTAGTTGGTATTCTGGACCCTAAGACATGTTTTGAGTGTGATGACGATCTTAATATTTTAAATATATTCATTTAAATCCCCCCCCGGATTAAGGTAGCTAGTGGTGTTGATACATCCCTGCTTTTCTTTCTTTAAACTCCACTAAAATCTTTTTCATTTTTCCGATAAAATTCATAATATAACTGGCATGTTGCAGGTGATTGTTCAAATAAATATGTCCAGTTTCTATATCCCACCTTGTCTTAGATTGACCTGTATCTGTTCCTTCAACTAAGGTGATATGTGCCCCCTCTATACTGAGACAATACGCCTCCGAATCTAAGTCTTTAGCCGCTTTAGCGTTTGTAATAAAAACAGACCCTTGGTGTTCACTAAACAATATACTTAACGCTTGCTGCACTTCGTAAATGCCTTTAAAGACAGTACGAATGTCATGTTGAATAACGCCTTGGCTGCGTGACTGCTCATGTGTGGCCATGCTGCTCCCCCCTTTTTTTCTTAGCTTTTAAGAAGTTCCTCCCGACCTGAAGTTTAAAACATCGAAATTATTTAATACATTAAAAACATGGTTATAAAAGACAATATTCTTTTATTTTCTCAATCGTTTTTTCACCAATCCCTTTTATATTTTTTAGCTCATTTATCGTCTTAAACGGCCCTTCTTTTGTCCTGTATTCAATAATAAGAACCGCCGTCTTCTTGCCTATATATGGTAGGGTCTGTAGCTGTAGAGATGTTCCAGAGTTCAGTGACACGGGACTTATCTTTTTGTAGCTTTTCCTCACCCGTTTCTTGGCACTTTTTTTATAAGGAATATAGAGACGTTGTCCATCTTTGGGATAGCTCGCTAGGTTTACTTTATCCACATTTGCCGTATCCAAAAAACCTCCGGCTTCATCCAAAACCTCTTTATATCTCATCGTATACGGAACAGTATACAGACCAGGATTTTTGATTGCCCCTGCCAAATGTAGGGTTATTTTCTCTTTAATGACTGTATTTTTATTAGATCCTACCCACTGGGCATTTTTCTTTTTTCCATTTATACTAATAATCAAAATTAGAATTAACACCAAAGATAACAGACTATATTTGAGCAATTTTTCATGTTGCATGTTTATATTGTTTATTACTTAACTTATATTTTCAAGTCATAACGAGAAACCCCATGCTTTATTTGAAATTAATTGCTGTGCCTATACCTTCAGCCCAGCCGGCTTTTTCTGGACAGTTCTTAGCAAATAACATTCCTCAATTTGAGGTTTTTCAAAGCCTAGCACACAACATCTCTACACTTCGCTTGATTGGCGGGACGATTCCTAAATTGAGCAAAGAAACAGTCCCTAAAAATAAAATAAACGATTTAGACTTTCTCATTACTGACGCCGACGGAAAAATAGTTGAAACACTTCTTCAAAAACTTACAAAACTAAAAAACCTAAGCCCGATAGGCCGGACACTATCGTCTGTCGGAGAAAGCTTTTTATATAAGCTGGGAGACATAGACCTTTCCTTTGTTGTTCAAAAAAAAGGCAAGGTCTATCCAGCAAGTTGGTATTCTTTGGGCCGTTCTGGGCGACTAAGCTTCACAGCTACCCCTACCGGCCGCTACCCCATAACATACCCCAGACAAGGGGAGATTTGTCAGGCTATGCAAGCAAAATCTCACTTCTGGACTGAATACAATGTATATATACAACACCTAGGCATACGATTAGCTGAACGTGAAGTAAAAGGCGATATTGGGATAGGGCTTATGGATATTCGCGCAGGGGAAGACTCTGCAAGCTTTATTAAAGACATCTCAAAAAAAAAAGAATCTCTTCTTTTTTTACACCTTCTAAACCCTATTATTAAGCACCTTAGTGAGCTCACACAAGATGCCCATGTGTCTTTCGTTTTTCGCTATATCGCTAGAGCATTAAGATTTTTACAAGATGACAGCCTTAAAGAAAAAATCACAGACGAGTTAATAAGCTATGCGAAAAGTATCGTAACAGTAGACCCTGAACCCGAAACAGATAGTGAAACAGATAGTGATAGTCATACGAGTAGTGATTTTAGTACGGATGACAATCCTCTCGAGAGTCTCGCTAAAAAACTAGATAAAAGCCTTAGACTTGAAAGCTCCAAACACTCTCATCTCCACACTCTTAATGGCTACCCGCATAAACGACTATTGGCTGATGCTGGCCACTTGTTAAGCTACTGGAAAATGGCACAAGACCAAACATTCAGAAGCGCCTTCAAACATGACATAGTTATCCTACTCAACACACTCCTACAGTCTGAATCAGACTCGCACATTTCCCTAAAAAATCTTCTGAAAATTAACGCTATTGCAGATGACATTGGGTATATACTTGATCTGTCTATGTATGAAAAAACATTTTCCTATATTATTGACGATAAGCGCTCGGTAAAAGACATTCTCCCAGATCTTAAAACATTTTTTTTATGTGCTAACGATACGAACCACGAGCTTTCAGCTCCCTTTATTAAAACCCTCGTTCCTCATCTTCATATCTCTCAATTTTTTGACTCCGACGCTACTAAAAACTATATCCGGGACGTCTATGAACAAGAGCTTTTAGAGTATATAGTCGACCCAATCCCAGAATGGTTGGACCGAAGAGCCTCTAAACATATTCAATTATTTCCCCCTAACCGTCCGTCACCTTTTTTAAAGACCTATAGCCAGTCTGTCTTCAATCGTCTTTTAAAAAAACCTGACACTGTCAGCACCCTTATAAAAGATATAGCTTCGAAATGCCTACATCTATGTCTCGATACAGCCCTATCGAAAAAAGAAAACAGTCCGGACACTTTTTCTAAATTTTCTACACTCATATCCATATTAGATCACGCTCAATACGATATTAAAAAGGTACACACTCTGTTTAAAGCCTGTGCTCAACTCTCTCTTAAAAAACAAAAAAAAGATTTTCTCTCATTAGCTTTTTCATGGAGCCTCCGATTTGAGCTTTCAGATGACGCTCTTATTCTCCCTCAAAAACTCGTCCGTCTTAGTCGTGACCTATCTCCCACCTTAGGTCTTTTTTTAGACCAGCTTGACTTTTCAGATCAACACTTCGAGCACCCTTTATACATAACCGTAGCCTCACTAGTCCATAAGGATGAGCTCCCTCATCACCCCCCTCGCCATGCACAACAATTACTAAAGCTTCATATATCTAACCTCTTGCCTTTGGAGACTAAATCAGACAACTACCTGATTAATCTCAGTGAGATTCAAACAAAAGATACGGACACTTTTCCATTCTTTTTTTCGATAAAACCTTCACGACCGGCTCTTGTTAAGCACCTACTTAAACAAGCTATCACTATGGATGATACCCATAGACAAGCTGTTCTCACTTTTTTCAAGGAAACACCAGACAATTACGACGACTCACTCACAGACTTTATTCACCGCCTTTGTCTGGTTAAAAATGATCTCCTAGGTGCGAAAGAGCTCGTTCTTTTTCTAAAGGAGCCTTTTAGCGGATTTAAAACCGCATCCCTACCACTGAATTACCCCCAACATCTGAGCATAGAAAAAATAGACACTCTTTTTTCTCAAGATGATTTTATTGGCCAACCAGATGACGCTTTAACGCTTTTATTACAGGTACATAAAAACGTCCATAAATCTAACACAGACTTAGCGGCCTACTTATTAAGTAAAATACAAGCCCAGTACCCCCCAGATTCTCCCCTCCAAGACATCGTATTTTACCACCTTCTAGAAAAACAAATCCCGTCTCTTTTTCGTTACAACCCAAGTAATATTAGTCTGTCGGACTCACAGAAAAGGAGGGTTATTCACTCTCTATCTGGCACTGAGCTGCCTCCTATCCACCCTAAATTTCTTGCTAGTATTCATCCTGAATCCCTATCACTTTTAGATACTGTTCAACTTTGTATAGCGGGCAGATTAGACAACGACTCTCTCGATCAATACATGCTTAAATGTCCAAGTCTGGTCATAAAACAACTTCAAGACCGTAAATATCCACCCCTTATTTTGGAACGCGTTGAGACTGCCATTGAACATAAAATTATAGATTCCAAGCATCTCTTATGCCAACATTTTTCAAAAAAGATCCCTCTCCCTTTAGACTTAAGTCTCTACCCAAACCTACTACGCTTGTCATGTCTACACAGTATTCATAAAGATGCGAGTGAATTTCAACACTCCGTGATGAAAATCTGTTCTAAAATAGACAGTAACACCGCGCAGGCCTCCGAAATAGACACAATAAAAAAGCGGTTCTTCTCTCTTGATGAAAATCATCAATTCGCTTTTTCTCAATTACACATTTGTTTTTCTCAAACAAAAACCCCGCAACCTTTTATTTACTTTATGTTTAAAGCAGGCGATATGGATTTTATTTCTGCCCTAATCAAAATAGGCTGCCCCCCTCCAAAAGGGGACACCCTAATCACATTCTTGATGGCCGCCTTTAAAAACGACGACCCTGAAGCCCTTAAGACACTCCATCAATGGAAAGCTACATTTCCTTCTGTATTACATCCTGTTATTTCAGACGGCAGCACTGATATTACGAGCCTTACCTTATCCGCTATTACCTTTCATGCCGATGCCTGTGCGACCTACCTTTTAACACATCCTTCCAGCACCCATGCTAGGTACATGATAGAGGAACATTGGCTGCTAAAATGCCTCCAACATGGGTGCATTCAAACAGCTCAAGTCTTGGTCACTCACCCCTCATTAACTGAAGAAAAAAAAACAAACCATACACTCACCTTTTTTTCTATCTTTTTTGGAAATCTCTCTCCATTTACAGCTTACATTAGCAACCCCAAATTTCATCCTAAAAACAAAAAGTTTATTGAACATTTCCCTACCATTCTCCGTCTATTATATGACAATGGCCTTGCTGACCCTTATGCCCCAATCCTAGTTCCTCAGGTATGTAGGCTTAGGACCTCAGCCTTCTACTATGCGCTAGAATCTGACGATCAATCTAGCAACAAGCAGTCACTCTTTCATCTATTTATCCAAACATTCAACACAAAAGATCCCCCTATTCCGAATGATGCCATGCTCAAGCTACTCACCTTATGCCAATCACAGAATGAACGATATACACTCTTATTAGATCATTGTCTCCAGATTAATCAGGATCTTTCGCTCCCTGTCTTTCAGTCACATCCGATGGAGATGCTCCCCAATATAAAAGGCCACCTAACCTAAGTTAAGTGGCCTATTCGAAGACCCCCCGGCCCTAGATTAGTATGCCCTTCTTCTTGGGGCTTTAAACATCTTTTTTAATGCTATACACTTTCGCTATGACACAGGCATGCTTTATTTTCGGTGATGAGAGTTTTTTAGTGGAAGAAAACGTGACTCGTTTAATAGCCCCTTTTGGCATTAATCAAAGAGATACCTTTGAAGGTGTTTTTGATATAGACGCCCTGCTTCAGTCCAGCAGTATGTCAGGCCTATTCTCTACCAAAAAAATAATCATTCTAAAAAATCCCTGGTTTTTGTCAAAAGCGGTTTCTGAGCCTGACATTGAAAAGCTAAAGCAATTTTTATCTACATCCCAAGACGCCGGACATATGATTCTTATTTACCAACTAGGCTCTGTAGACCAACGTAAAAAAGCGGCTGGGATATTAAAAAAAAAATGTAGTGTCACACAACATCACGCTTATAAAGATTGGGAACAAGACAAGGTTCTACAATGGATAAGCGATCGAGCTAAAAAAATTGGAAAAGAACTTACCCGCGATGCGGCTCTAGCTCTAGAAGAAATAGGCGGAACCAACTTACGTCAACTCGCAGGCGAGCTAGACAAATGCGCTGTCTATATTGGAGATAACACGGAGATAACAGCCGACGATATAAAAGCACTCTGTGCTTCAGCCACAACAAGTATCTTTGATTTTAACGAAGCCATGAAGCAACACCATACCCCTAACATGATTCAATCTCTTACCCGACTCTTAGATCATGGCGACGACCCCGTTATGCTCCTAGGCCTTAGCACCGCCAACATCCGTCTATATACACAGCTCATAGCCCTCTCTGCAGAAGGTTTACGTTCAGATGCTATCGCCAAAGCGATCGGAAAAAACCCTTATTTCATCCAACGCCTCTTACCTGAGGTTAAAAAAGCCTATGACTTAGATACTTTGAAAAAAGCTTATACGCTTTTAGCCGATGCTGATTTTGCCATTAAAAGTGGAAAGAAAAAGCCAAAGGTGGCTTTAGAGTTGGCGATACTCTCTATTTAGACCCCATTATTGTTTCTATGTCCTCACAAGTCTTCGGGCAGAGGGTTAAATTGATACTCCCCGTTTCCGTCACCAAAATATCATCTTCGATACGAATCCCAAGATGCTCAGTATAGGTGACCCCGTCTATCGTCAGCGCAAACTCACCATATAAACCAGGCTCATTACTTATCACCATCCCAGGTTTTAAGGGATCATCCTTATAGTTTCGCTGAGAGTCACCATCGTGCACCATTAAACCAATTAAATGCCCAACACCATGAGGGGCTCTTTCGTATGGGCGATTAATCGTCCCGCCTTTACTCACAATCTCGGTCTCCAAATCAGCCTCAATACTTCCCCAACAAATATCATTGAGTTCTTGAAGTGTCACGCCAGCTTTTATCTTTTTTTCTACTTTTAACTGTGCTCTAAGCACGATGTTATAGACACATCTCTGAAGGGGGTTAAAGCGTCCATTTCTAGGAATCGTTCGAGAAATATCAGCCGGCATACTGTGATACCTTAGCCCGCAATCAATCAAAATTAAAACGTTAGGATCAAGAGGTTCATCGTTTTTATTATAATGAAGAATCGCTGCGTTCTTCCCCCCCGCTACGATAGCAGGAAAAGAAATACCTTTAGACGTACGCATACTTAACTCACCTAACAAACGCCCAGAAACCTCTTGTTCAGAGCTTAACTTTGAGACTTCTTTCATCGTAGCCACAATAGCGTCACTGGTACGTTTATTCGCCTCTAAAAGGTTCTCTTGATCTACACTATCTAAGAGAATCCGCTGTTCGAGTTGAAGGCGTGAGACATCTTTTTCAGATACACACTCGACATCTTTGATATAAGACTCTAAATGCGATATATTTTCTATCTTTTCAAAGCCTGTGACACCCCGAGTTTCTTCTTCAGCTTCAGTACTTCCAGACCCTAAATGAGCCCCTTCCCAAAATATCTTATGCTCATCTTTTTTAGGTAAAAATAAAACATCGTCTCCTGTGGGACATAAAAGTACCGCACATTTGGTCTGGTTGAGTCCTGTATAAAAATGAAAGGTGGGCTCTTGAAAAAGTGGAATGTGGGTTAGTAACCAGTTAAAGGGATCGTTTTGCTCTTTTTGGACCCCCATAAGTAGCACGGGAGCTCCCGCAGCTTTTAATAAAGTCTCTCTTCTGGCTCTATATCTTTTCTTAGCCTCATCTGGCGATAGTCCATCATCTAAAAATACTAACGAATATTTCATATCTTAATCCTTCCTTGTCTTAATACCTGAATAGTATCTCCACAGGCTCTAACGATTGTGGAGGGTATTCCAGGACTGTCTTCCGCGCTTATATATATAAGGTCTACTCGATTTAAAATATCAGATGACACGGAGTCAATATCATTAAGGGGTGGGCAGCCCTGTTTATTTACACTCGTAGAAAAAAGCGCTTGATTTACAGCGTCAAGAAGCTCATTTAAAGGAGTGAAATTAGGATATCGAATCGCGATTGTATCCCCGCCCCCAGTCAAATCTGAGTCACAACTTTCGTGCTTATCAAAAACAATAGTTAGAGGCCCAGGCCAATATTTTTTTATCCATGTCGACTCCACGACTGTTTTCTCTTTTATTAAAAACTCTAAGCTCTTTAGCGAGGGAATAAGGGTGATATACGCTTTAGATTCTGAACGTCCTTTTATCTCATTCAACCTCTGTATCCCTGCCTTACTAAACGGTGCTAAAAGCCCGAGCACAGTATCACAGGCCGTAAGCACAACGCCGCCACCCTTCAATACCCTGACAACTTCTGCTAGATTTCGCGTACGCTTAGCTCTCATCAAACGCTCGATAGTTTGAAACATCTAAAAGGTCTGCCATATCAGCAGATTTAGGGCGTTTTTTTATCTGCAAAACTTCACTTTTTAACTCCAAAACACCTTTTTTTTTAACCAATTTCTGTGAGACTACACCCCGTAAACATTGGCTAATAAGAAAGGGATCCAGATCAAAGGTATTAAGACGGAGACAGGTCGATGCTACAGAGTCGGTATGTAGGGAACTTATAACGAGATGGCCTGTATACGCCGCATGCAGGGCTGTTTTTGCTGTTTCTTTATCCCGAATTTCACCCAGCATAATAATATCCGGATCTTGCCTCAGTGTCGCGCGTAAGGCCGTATTAAAGTCGAGCCCACACTCTGTATTTATCTGGCATTGGCGTACATCATGAAGCCGTTTTTCAATCGGGTCTTCCAAGCTCACGATCAAGCCTCTGTTATTTTTAAAAAGTTGGTCGAGCATCGCATATAGGCTTGTTGTTTTCCCAGAGCCTGTAGGGCCTGTCACTAAAATAAGTCCGGAATGATTATCGAGCATGCGACTAATAAGCGTCTGTTTTGGAATAGAAAATCCTAAAGAATCTAAGGAGGCTATGCTCGCCTTACTTTGAATAAGTCTAAGTACAACATCTTCACCCGTGAGAGTCGGCAGCGTGGATACACGGCAACTAATCCCTAAATCAAAAAAATCTAAACGGCCGTCCTGAGGGTGATTTTCTATAGAAATATCCATATCTGATTTGAGTTTAATTTGATTAATTAGCCACCTACACTCTGTTACTGGGAGTCTCATAAAAGATGACATTTCACCTTGGCATCGAAACATAATCTCTATGTCCTCTTTTTTATGAGAAATATGAATATCAGACGCCTGACGACGTTG
>CALLLO010000103.1 GCA_938082985.1 uncultured Candidatus Marinamargulisbacteria bacterium
CAAAAACTTCTAGTGGAAAGATTCAACGGCAACTCTGTAAAGAAAAATATTTGGGACAAAATTTAAAAACCCTTTACACACTCAAAGAACAAACAGAAAAAAGAGCCCTAATTAAAGCCGAGACGGCAGCTGAAGTTATCATGCTTAATATCTGGAAAGAACTTCTAAAATCCGAAGATATCTCAATTGAAGATGACTTTTTTGGAATTGGAGGCAATTCGTTAATCGCAACACAACTGGTCTCACGTATTCAAGATCATTTTGCAATAGAACTCCCCATGCAAACTCTTTTTGATGCCACCACTATACGATTATTAGCCAAAAAAGTTGAAAACATTCAAGAGTCCAAACTTAATGAAATAGATCCCATACTTTTAGCTCACCTATTAAAAGAATTGGAAAACGAAAAAACAACCACCTCAAATTGTTAAGTTAAAAACTTTACAAAAATAAGTTTTAACGAGAAAATACGAAAATAAATAGTAAAAAGAGGAATATATGTCGGACACACATGTAGATTTTAATAGCTTACATCCAGATAAACGTCTCAAGCTACTTAAACAACTCCAAAAAAAATCAGAGCTTCGAAAAATGTACTCACCAAATACATATACAGAACAGCTACCACTTACACCCACTCAAACAGCTGTTCTAAATAAAAATATCGATGTATCTGAATACTCTAAAAAGCAGATATCTCTCCTATTAAGACTTAGAGGCCCTTTAAACATACAAACCTTAAAGAAAAGTTTTTTAACTATCATTGATCGACACCAAGCGCTAAGAACCGTTATTTTAGAAATAGACAAAGAATTAAAACAAGAAATATCCCCTATTTCTGTCCTCCCACTAAGCATTATTAACCTCCAAAATTTACCGCTTGATGAAAGAGGAGATGCAGCGATGCTCCAAGCTGATAAAAACAGCCAACTACCGTTCAACCTAGAAACGGGGCCTCTACTCAGAACCTCCTTGTACAAAATATCAGACACTCATCATACTTTATTACTTAATATTCATTGTATTATTTCAGACGATTGGTCTGCAAAACTACTTGTTAAAGAGCTCACGACACTCTACGATGTAATTTCACTAGACAAACAAGATTTCTTACCCAAATTATCCATCCAATATGGTGATTTCATTCGTTGGCAAAGAAATTTTTTAAAAAGTTCAGCTAGTGAAAAAGACATACAATATTGGGCATCTGAATTAAAACCGCCCTACCAACACACTAGCCTTCAGCGAAGGTCCAATCAAACGCCTACTTACGATTCCAAAACAATTTATATCTCTAATATCGATAGTCAGGTACTAAAATCACGATGTCAAAACAAAAAAGCGACCCTATCAATGGGGCTTCTCAGTATTTTTTTTCAAACACTACACACACATACACATTGCAGCGATCTTATCATCAAAACATTAGGAACACTTAGAAACAAAACAGAATTTGAAACACTATTCGGACATCTTACAAACCCAATACTTATTCGATGTACGGAGTTAACAAATACCTTTTACAGTCAGCTATCACATATTAAAAAAAAATATCTTTCCGCTATGCAACATCAAGGAATTCCTGAAACAACAATCCTTAGCAACCTAAGAGAAAAAAACAAAAAAATGCCTCAAAGCCTTCACCATGCAGAATTTTATTTCCTCGAAAATAAAACTAAAAAAATACAAATAGGAGAATTAGAAATATCCCCAATAAAAATAAATACCTATATTGGGAAAAGCCCCTTAAACTTAGTTATTAAAAGCACCATCAATGGTCTCGCATGCACATTTCTACACGATACACACATCCTTAATAAAACACTAATAGAACTACTGGCACATACTTTTTTTGAACTTTTTAACGTCGCTATAAATAAACCAAACACTATTAAAAAGACACTCCCAATCCTTTCGTTTTCAAAAGTAGAAAAAAATTCAGCTGCACAGTTCAACACTACCTTTAGAGATCTCTTAAAATAAGCCAACGCATATAAATAGCCAATTTTTTATATTTGAACAATGATTACAAAGCAATTATAACAGTAGCAAAATGGGCATTGTATGCTTAAACATAAAAAAGAAAAAATACGCACAAATATATATATAATTAGACCGGCATCAAACTTATTAAAACAAGTAAGGAAAACACAAAGTAAATATCATTCTTTAGAAACTTCGTTTATTATTAATTAGGAAAATAAAATGATAAAAAATGATATAACAGAACTATCAGCAGAACTAAAAGCTAAAATACTTGCAAAAATTAATGAGAAAAATGTTACAAGCACTACATATAAAGAATCTGAGCACTTAAAAAAAGAATGGTACCAAGATAATTTTTTATCAGACTGCGCGCTCGACAAACATATAAAGGTCAATTATCTACACACATGGCCTGATAAATTCAAAAACATATTAGTAACAGGTTCCACAGGATATGTTGGCGCACATATTTTAAAAGAGTTACTAGACACATCTACGGCAACCATAATCTGCATTGTCCGAGCCAAAGATATAGACCATGGACTTTCACGTATACAACACAATTTAAAAGCTCTAAATATTTGGACTCCCTCGTACACGAAAAGACTAAAAATTGTACTTGGAGACTTGAGAAAGCCTTATTTAGGATTATCCACAACAACATTCAACGACCTTTCAAAAAAAATTGACTGCATTTTTCATTCCGCAGCACTTGTCAATTTCACACTCCCCTATAATCAGTTAAAAGCTGCAAATGTTGATTGCATAAAAACTCTACTACATTTTTCAACTCTACATAAAACAATACCAGTAAACCACATCTCTACTTACTCAGTACTGCTTGACGGCACACTTTCCAAAGAACAGGCAGGTTATGAAACGCCTCTTCAACAAACAAACCCACAACACTTTCTCGATTATTCGAAAAGTAAGTGGGTAAGCGAAAAAATAATAGAAATAGCCCTAACAAGACACCTACCCGTAAAAACATTTAGGTTAGGTATCGTTACTGGAGATAGTAAAACAGGTAGCTATAACGAAAAAGATTTTTTAACAAATCTTTTTAAGTACTGTATTAAGATACAGGCATACCCAACAATTGATATCAACGTTGATATGACACCTATAAATTATGTTAGAGAAGTTGTTTCATATATAGGGCTTAAAAAAACAAACAACTCAATTTTTCATATTACAAATCCACAGTCTATTTCTTGGGAAAAATTAATGTCCACCATAAACACATTGGAATTTAAGCTAATCCAAAAGTCTGAACAACAATGGATAAATGATATTCATAATATTGAGCAAGCCAATAATGATTCATATTTAGAGCTCTTTAAACCTCTCTTCTGTAGAGAAAACTTTTCATTAGAAAAAATTGGAATTCCAAAAGATACTATAATAGACTCTCAAAACACTCAAAAAGAAATAAAAAACACGTCAATTACGTGTCCCCAAATAAATAAAACATTACTTAATACTTACTTAAATGAATTTTTTAATGAGGACATAAACAATAGTGCTTTTTCACCCATAACTAATAGTACAAAAAATAAAATACAAGAGTATCAAAGTAAAAAAAAGCCCACATTCTTACAATCTTTTATGCATAAAAATGTAGCCATAGCAGCCACTGATATAAATCAATTTATACAATCTAAATCTAACTCTAACAAAAAACATATTTCTTTTCTTGCAAACTCTCACCTCGAAGCCTTTGACGGTGCCATTAAATTAATCCGGCATTACTCTAGGAAAAAAAAGCTAAAGCAAATGTCTATCATCGTTATTGACGCTAATGATTTCTTAAAACAATCGACACACCCAATTCCAAATAATCCATCCATTAATACGCGCCCAAACATTCAACTATGCAATAATTTTGACCTGACTAAACATTCCTCTGTAATTCCATGTGGGATCATTTTTACCCTAAAGCAAACGAATACGGCTAAAACAAAAGAATACCTTACTTATTGCAAGAAAAAAAAGATCCCATTTATTCTAGATCTCTCAAACTATCACCTGAGCTTACTCCCAACACTGCCACAATGCGATGGCTATATTTTTGGCCCCAACGTTACGGACAATCAAGTGCCTACTGGAGTATTTTCAGTAACAAAGGAGCTATATTCTCCCTGGAACACTTTTGACAACTGCATTTTACACACATCTACATTTGGGGCTAACCCATTAATAAGCACATTCATAAGTACCTTCTTAACTCCTTTATTAGAGACCCCTGATAAACATATACAATCAGAAAATATTCGTTCCCATAAAGATACTATTCGCGCTTATACGACGTATATAAATCCGAAGCTCCCACTACTTTTAAAAAGCATTGGAATGACTGTAGAAATAAAAGAAACTAGTGAATCGTCTATATTATTTAAAAAAGGAAATAGATATACCAAAAGCATCGATGCCCTAGGCAGTTTTGGAAGCAATCTCACTGGACATAATCCATCCTCCATCTACAACACATTATTAAATGTCGAAAATTACACTCTCCAAAAATTAGAAAAAAAGATTAAAGCTCTCACTCACTTCTCTTACATATTTCCTGCTGTGAGTGGCGCTAGTGCTGTAGATTCTGCACTAACACTTGCCTTACTATCCACCCCAAAAAAAACACATATCATCTGTTTCAAAGGAGGTTTTTCTGGCAAATCCCTTTTATCCCTAACAGGAACTGAAAAAGAAAAATATAGGGCCCCATTCAAGCCTCTTTATGAAAACGTCACATACATAGACCCCTTTGACGAAAATGTTATAGATTCCCTTTTGCAGGCCTTAAACAAATATAAAGTAGGACTCATCTGGCTAGAATTGATCCAAGGAGAAGCTGGGGTAAAATCAATGCCCAAACATCTCATTAATTTTATACAAGAACAAAAAAAAGCACACAATTACAACATCGGAGTCGATGAAATACAAACAGGAATTAGCCGAACAGGAAGTCTATTCAATTATCAACAAAAAAGCATATACCCCGATATTTTAACCATAGGAAAAGGAATCAGCAATATGATCTTTCCTTTTGGAGCTACACTAGTTACAAAAGAAATCTTCGCTCAATCTACAAAAACGAACCCAACTCTAACACATAAACTTCGTCACTATTATTGTAATCCTCTAGGAGGTTCAGTGGCAGAAAACGCTCTTCTTTGCTGCCAAAGTGAACAACTTTCAATACAAGCCAAAGATAAAGGAAATTATATTCTTGAAAAATTAAAAGCTATCAAGTCTCCCTTAATCAAAGAAATTAGAGGTGAGGGGCTTTTAATTGCTATTGAATTGAACGGACAATTAGCCCCATTCAATCTGCCCTTTATAAAAAATTATGTAGCGGCTATCGTAGCTGGCTCTGCATTTAAAAATAATAACCAGTCTATTCTACTTGCGTTTACGCTAAATAACCCATGTACCTTACGGATAGAACCTCCATTAACAATATCCTACGAAGACTGTGACAAAATCATTAAAAACCTAAAAACTACATTATCAATATCACCGTGGAAACACATTCTAAATAGTCTAGTTTAATTGGAACTAGATTTAGAACTATATTATTGCTAATGTAAAGTATGAGAAAAGCACACCTATGAACGCATTCTTTATGTCTTCACTAATAGCGATCTTTTTAGGTCTTCTACTGAGTCTCCTAGTCTTTCTCAAAGACCGAAACAAACCAATCAATATTGTTTATTCACTATTTTTATTTAGCCTTATGCTATGGATATTTGGAGATATCTTTTACATGACGCCCTTAATCCATACTTTCA
The DNA here is from genome assembly GCA_938082985.1 of uncultured Candidatus Marinamargulisbacteria bacterium. Lineage (GTDB taxonomy): Bacteria > Margulisbacteria > Marinamargulisbacteria > CALLLO01 > CALLLO01. Next base: position 5,778 of record CALLLO010000103.1, read on the forward strand.
CACCTCTTTTTTGGTACAAAGTTTCGCACATAGGAGCAACTTTAACGCCCGTCTTTTATTTTGAATTTATCCTTTATTTCACGAAAACTAATGTCCCTAATTGGTTACGAAAAATTAACCTTGCAATATGTTTATTGTTTTTAGTATCAAATATTACATCAACATTATTTTTTAAAACTATTACATACACTATGGGGTCCTATTACTTAAAACTAGAACTAGGACCTCTTTACGACCTATTTATTGGTTATATTTTACTAATGACCATAGTTGGTTTTATTTTTGCAATAAGAACAATGAAAAAAAGTTCTGGCCAACTAAAAGAACAGATGAAATATTTCGTAGCTGGCACCGTATTTATAATACTCGCAGCAACAGCGTTCTTTCTAGCTCTTACATATAATTCATCAATCCGATTAGATAATTTATTAGTTATTATTTATGCAGCTATTATAGCCTACTCATTCACAAAAAAAAGGCTCATGGATATCAACATTGTCGTAACGAGATCTATGGCTATATCTGGTACGATA
>CALLLO010000104.1 GCA_938082985.1 uncultured Candidatus Marinamargulisbacteria bacterium
AACGAGTATCAAAGGGACCGAAATTGCATCAAAGAAAACTCGAAAAAAAACAAAGGTCGGTGATTCGTGGTGGTTCTTCATTCAGACTTTAACTCTCGTCCCATTAGCGCTTGAATAGCCGCTTTAGGATCCAATGATTCATGTATAACCTTATGCACCATTTCTGTAATAGGCATTTCAATACCTAACTTTTTTGCCTGATCCACAATAAGACTAGAGGTGTTAACCCCTTCTGCTACAGCTTTACTCGTGACATCTTTAATAGAGCGGCCTTCACCTAACGCCTTCCCAACACTATAATTCCTACTTTTTGGAGAATGACATGTGGCTATAAGATCCCCCAAACCAGACAATCCCATTAATGTCTCTTTGGACGCCCCCAGCAACTCCGAAAATCGAGTCATCTCGACCAAGCCTCGAGTCACTAACATCGCTTTAGCATTAAAACCTAACTTTAATCCATCAATACAGCCGGAGGCTATCCCCATGATATTTTTTAAAATACCACCCATTTCAACGCCAACCATATCGTCTGACGTATACACTCTAAAAAAAGAGTTACTAAGCATAGCTTGAAAGGCTCTCATTGGCCCCTCTTCATCAGACGCAATAACGGTAGCCGCAGGCAATAAAGACGCTATCTCTCCGGCTAAATTAGGTCCCGATAAAACAACTAATGGAGAATCGGGCACACACATCTTTAAAAATTCAGAAGGCCTCTGAGACCCATCTTTAAGAATCATACCTTTGGTTAAAGATAAAATAGGCTTCCCATTTATAAGAGAGCTATAGGCCTCTAAGTTAGACAAAAAACTTGATGCCAAACCATTTACAATATAATCAGCCTCTGAAAAGGTTTTCTCTGCGTCGCATGACGCTTTTAAAGCTGTAGGAAGTATAATTCCCGGTAACACCTTAGATTGCTGGTGTTTGTTATTAATATCGTCTCTTAGCTTAGTTCTATGCGCCAAAATCACGACATCGTGGCCATTTTCAACTAGAATTTTTGCAATGGTAGTTGGCCAAGCCCCTACACCTATAACCGCAATTTTATATTTTATTTTCCTCACCCCTTAATAATCGTTTGATATTGTCTCTATGCCTAATGAAAATAAAAACAGCCATAATCCCCATCGCACTTACATACACTGTTGGATAGTCAAAAAAATATAATAAGATAGGGGTTAAAAGACTACAAACCAAGGTTGTTGGAGCTACATATTTAGTGAGTGCTATTAGGCCAATAGCTGTTAAAAATACAATTAAAAATACATCAGGGCTGAGTGCTAGTAATACACCTAGTCCTGTTGCAGCCCCTTTCCCACCCCTAAATCGTGCAAAAACAGTTAATGAATGACCCAAAACAGTCAGCAAGCCAATAGAGATATGAACAATCGCATGTTCTGTCATAGCTAAGGCAAGAATCGTTGGCCCATACCCCTTTAATGCATCTAGTAAAAATACAAGTCCGCCATACGGCCATCCCATCGTACGAAAGACATTTGTCGCACCAATATTTCCAGAACCATGTTGGCGAATATCTACTCCCTTTAAGCGACTAACAATCAGTCCAAAAGGAATGCTCCCTATTAAATAAGAGAGAAAAAAAAGATTAACTAGCGGCCAATTCATGGGGCATTGACTCCTTTGTATCTTCAAAAACATTTTCAGCCAAATAAGAACTTCTGACTAAGGGGCCTGAAAAAACATATCTAAACCCAAGTCCTTCTGCAATTTCTTTAAGGTCTTTAAACTCATCAGGATGATAGTACTTTACTACATCTAAATTCTCTCCCGACGGTTTTAAATATTGACCTAAAGTTAAAATATCTACATTGGCTCCACGTATAGCCTTAAAGGTTTCTATTAACTCCTCCTTCGTTTCTCCAAGGCCAAGCATGATCCCTGTTTTTGTCAGTATATTTGGATGCGTTTTTTTTGAATTTCCTAAAAGATCCAGAGAGCGTTGAAATAAAGACCCCTTACGAGCCACTCTGTATAAAGATGGGACCGTTTCTATATTATGATTAAGCACATCGGGCTTGGCCTCTAAAACATTAAATAAAGGCTCAATTTTTCCTTTGAAATCGGGGATTAAAACTTCTACTCTTACTGCGGGATAATGCTTTTTTATTTCACTTACTATGTAGTTATAATGCATAGACCCTTCATCAGGAAGGTCGTCTCTGTTTGGAGACGTTAACACAACAAAACGTAAGTTGAGTTTTTTTATAGCAGATAAAATACTATTAATTTCACTCTTCTCTGGTGGAAGAGGTTTCCCATGAGCAACCGAACAAAAAGCGCAGTTTCGTGTACAAATCGTACCTAAAATCATAAAGGTTAAAATACCTTTATTAAAACAATCTGATCTGTTTGGACATTTTGCTTCTTGGCAAATACTGTTGGGAACTTCAGCTTCTAGTAAACGTGATAGTTCCTGGGTAGCTTTTCTTTTTCCCTTTGATTTTTTAAACCACTCCGGAATTCTCAATCTTTCTTTTTTTTTGACAATCATAGCTTACTCCTTAATTTTTACTTCTTTCCCCTTAATATTCTCAAAAAAATCGCCTTCCCTATATACAAGGTTGCCATTTACGAAAGTAGCAATAGGAACACCGGTTACTTCCCACCCCTCAAATGCCGACCAGCCGCATTTACTAACGATATCTTTTCTTTCTATACGTTTCTTTTTTTGCAAGTCTACTAAAACAAGGTCCGCATCGTAACCCTCTTTAATAAATCCTTTATTTTCTATGTTGTATACAGATGTTGGTGCTTCACACATCCATTTGGCTATATCGTTATAGTTACACCTACCCTGCGCGGCCTGTGTCAGTAACAATGAAAAGGAATGTTCTATCCCCGGCATCCCCGAGGGAGCTCGACCAAAACGATTTTCTTTTTCTGAAATTCGATGTGGGGCATGATCTGTTCCGACAGACTGAATAACGCCAGACTTTAAAGCTTTCCAAAGAGCATCGGCATGTCGCTTCTCTCTAATAGGGGGGTTGATTTGAGCAAAAGTTCCGATCTTATCATAAATATCTGGCGCCCATAAAAACAGATGTTGGGGACTCACTTCTGTCGTTACGGAACCTCTATCTGCTAAAGCAGCAAGAAACTCGGCTTCTTCTTGTGTAGTAAGGTGACAAACGTGTAAACGCCGATGTGTTTTTAGTGCCATAGCTACCATGCGTTTGGTGGAACTTAAAGCCGCCTCCACCGTGCGTATTTTTAAAAAATCCTTTACATCATTAGAGTCTTTATATATGTCCGCGTTGCGACGTACTTGAGCTTCATCTTCTGAATGAATCGCAATGAGCCTGTTTGATTTTTTTTGAAAAATTGGTAAAAGGTGCTCATCTGTATCTACCAACATGTTCCCAGTTGAAGACCCTACAAATATTTTTATACCAGGTACATTCTCTATTTTATAAAGCTCCTCTAAATTTTCCTTATTCGCACCGATAAAAAAATTATAATTAGATAAGGATGTTTCACTCGCAATCTTTTTTTTAGCTTCTACAGTCGCAACAGTAACAGCTAGAGGATTGGTGTTAGGCATCTCAAAAAAGCTTGTTACACCACCAGACACACCCGCTTTACTTCCTGAATAAATAGTTTCTTTCTTCTCTAATCCAGGTTCACGAAAATGAACATGTGTATCAATAATTCCTGGAAAAAGAGCCAATCCAGACTCTTCAATAATAAGAGACGCATGGGGTTTAATAAAAGGAGACACTTTAGTTATTTTTCCATTCTCAACTAAAACGTCCCCTTCCTTCGTCTCCTGAGACGATACAATTAAAACTTTTTTAAAGAGTATGGATTCTTGGCTCACCCTACCCACAGTACTAACGCATCTATACCTTTTAAGACTTTTCCACAATACATATTTAAAAAGGGAGCATCAATCGTGGCCTCTTTGCCTAATATTTCTGAAGCAGCTAAGGCTTTAACCCCATCAAAATCAACATAAGCGAGTCGAACAACCAAAGAGTCCTCTTCATAGCCAAAAGCATTCCCAGGCAATAAGGCTACGCCTGTATCTTCAATAAGCTGCTCACATAATTGTGACGAGTTATAGACACCTTTAGCCGCTAGTTTTTCTTTTACAGATGAAAAGTCAGGATTAAGATAAAAGGCTCCTTGAGGTGCATGAACATTAATCCCCGCTTTATCTATCCGAGTGTAGACTTCATTACCGAGAGCTTTGAGTATGCGTCGCTGATGAAACAAATAATCTTTGATTGTATCGTTATTCTGATAGGCATCTACTGCTGCTGCTTGAATAGGACTTGCTGCACAGGAGTATGTTTCAGACGCAATGCCTACCACACAGTCCATAAAGTCTTTACCTAAAGACTCCGACACTAGCGCAATACCCAGTCGCCAGCCACCAGCACCTGCCCACTTGGACAATCCCCCTGTTACGATTGTCCCCTCAGGGTAATGTTTAGCTAAAGACACATGAGCGCCGTCATGATGTAATAATCCGTAAATCTCATCTGAGATAATCAACATATTATATTTTCTAAATATAATGGCTAGGGCTTTGAGTTCTTCTTCAGAATAAACAAGGCCATCTGGGTTTCCAGGATAATTAAATACCATAAGAAGTGGCTTTTTTTTATCTGCACGATTCTGACAAGCACACTCTAAAGCTTCAGGAGTAAGTCGCCATCTTTCGGCATAATTAGTCTGCATTCTTGTTACCGTATGTCCCGCCAATTTTGCTTGTGGTTCGTAGGATACCCAGGACGGCGTTACTAAAAAGACATCTGCCGATTTAAATGCAGCCATAACAATATAGATAAGCATTTTTGATCCTGGACCAACGAGAACATAATCACTATTTACCTGTATACCATCTACATCTGAATGAAACCTTGCGATTGCCTTTCTTAAAGACGCATCCCCTTGAACACTCATATACTCTTTTCTGTGAGCTTCTTCTTTTACCCGATTGATAACAGATGCTGGGGGTAAAAAGGGGCTCTGTCCAAAACCGAATTTGTACACTTGTTCACCCAAAAATTCTCTTTTTTTAGACTCATCATTAACAAATAGTGTTTCAGATTGCTCTGTTTCTCGTAAGGATTCTAAATTTACTGGCATCAGGTATCTCCTATATTTTATGTTGAAAAAAACACGCTTTATTTAACCATATATGAAACACCAATGGACAGAAGTTTTTCTTTTTATTAGGTAAAAGGGATGTTAGACTTTAAATTCATCAAAAAAAATCAATTATGTTTCTTAGGAGGAATTTCATGAAATTATGGGTAAAAATCATACTCGGACTCATTCTCGGGGTTATATTTGGGACACTAGCTCCCCAATATGCAGGTTATGTAAAACCAGTAGGTGATCTTTTCATTAACTCTATTAAAATGTTAATAGTCCCCTTAATTTTCTCATCACTTCTTGTAGGTGTAACAGGCATGGACGATATTAAAAAAATGGGACGAGTGGGTCTTAAAACTTTTTCACTCTACCTAGCCACAACAGCCTTTGCAATAACCATTGGACTTGCTATTGGTACTATTTTACAACCAGGAGCAGGCCTTGACTACCAAGTGCCGGCTAAAAGCGCAATCACTCAGTCCTCAAGCACTTTCTCCGCTACCATCGTCAATCTTATCCCAAAAAACCCTATTCAAGCCATGGCTGAAGGAAATGTACTTCAAATCATTATCTTCGCTATCTTAATAGGCATATCTTTAAACTTAATTGGGAAAAAAGGACGCCCTGTTATTGATTTTTTCGACTCTTTTGCTGAAGGGATGTACAAACTTACGGCTCTAGTTATGGAGATGGCTCCTTATGGGGTTTTTGCTTTAATGGCTTTCGTTTCTAGTAAATATGGATTGTCCGTTTTACTTCCACTAGGAAAAGTTGTTATAGGCGTATATTTAGGTTGTCTGGTACATGCGACAGTTACTCTTGCCGGTTCAATCGCATTTATTGCACGATTAAGCCCCGTTAAATTTTTAAAAGGAATTATTGATGCTTTAGCTGTTGCATATAGTACGGCTAGTTCATCCGGAACGCTTCCCATTACGATTAGATGTGCCAGAAAAAACTTAGGCGTATCCGATAACATTTCTAGTTTTGTTTTACCACTTGGCGCTACCATTAATATGGATGGCACAGCTATGTACCAAGGGGTAGCCGCTCTCTTTATTGCTCAGGCTTATAATATTGATTTAACATTTGCTAACTACGTTACAATTATTGCGACATCTACACTTGCATCAATTGGATCTGCAGGTGTTCCTGGTGCAGGACTTATCATGCTTACTTTAGTATTAAACTCTGTGGGTCTTCCTGTTGAAGGCATTGCCATTATTGCTGGGGTAGACAGAATCTTGGATATGGCACGTACAACCGTTAATGTTATTGGAGATTGTATGGTGACAGTACTTGTAGCTAAAGGTGAAGGAGAATTGAATGAAGATATTTTCAATCTTGATCCTACAAATCCTGATTTATCGAAAGCTGCTAAAGCGTAACTCTCTGTTAATTTAAAGTAATAAAAGCTATGACGTCTTTAATTCTTTTTCCATAAACGATTTAAAAACGTCTAAGCTTTTGGGATTAGCTAGAGCCGTTACATTACCTACAGGTTTTTCATTTATAATTTTCTTAACTGCGACTTCTACTTTCTTCCCACTTCGTGTGTAAGGGATATCAGGTACTTCTAAGGTTATTGCAGGCACATGTCTAGGTGTACATGCTGTTTTTATTTTGGATCGTAAGGCTATACGAAGCTTCCCATCCATGTCATGACCGGATTTCATCTTCACAAATAATAAAATGCGTTCGTCACCACCTACTTGCTGGCCAACAACAAGACTATCTTCAACAGAATCAAAACCTTCCACTACACGGTATATCTCCGCAGTCCCTATTCGGATTCCGCCTGGATTAAGCGTCGTATCACTCCGCCCCCAAACAACGACGCTGCCCCTATCTGTTACGGACACATAATCACCGTGATGCCATATATTTTCGTATTGTTCAAAGTAAGCCGCTTTATATTTTTTATCATCTGGGTCGTTCCAAAAACAAACAGGTTGGACGGGGAAAGCCGAGGCACATACGAGCTCACCTTGTTTATTCACTCTATGTTCACCATCGTCATTTAAGGCTTGGATATCCATGCCTAAGCCAGCGCACTGTAATTCGCCTCTGTAAACAGGCATAGCAGGATTTCCCAACATAAAACAGGACACGATATCTGTACCACCTGATATGGAAGATAACTGAACATCTTGTTTTATTTTATTGTAGACGTAGTCAAAACTTTCTGAAACGAGAGGACTTCCAGTAGAAAAAATAACCTTTAGACTTTTTAGAGACTGCTTTTTCATAGGCTCTAAATCATACTTACTACACGCATCTATGTATTTAGCACTTGTTCCAAAATGTGTAATCCCAAAATCATCGACCATCTGCCATAAGCTGTCCTTATGAGGAAAAAAAGGTGCGCCTTCATAAAGTACCAAAGTACTACCAATGGCTAGGCCTGACACCAACCAATTCCACATCATCCACCCACATGTAGTGAAATAAAAGAAAACATCATCCCGACTAAGATCCCCATGCAAGGTATGTTCTTTTAGATGTTGAAGTAATACCCCGCCAGTACCATGAACAATGCATTTGGGCTGACCGGTTGTTCCTGAAGAATAAAGAATATAAATAGGATGCTCAAAGGGGACTTGCTCAAAGATTAAGTCGTGTTTATGATCGGTATTGAGACAATCAGAAAAAAGAAGTTGATTGGATATCTTGACTCCCTTGTCTGAGTCTATAAAATCAATCATCACAGTATGTTCAACAGAGTCTATCTCACGTGATATTTCTGCTACTTTTTCTGTACAATCTATAGCTTTGTTTTTGTAATAATATCCGTTACATGCGAAAATAACTTTGGGCTCGATTTGTTTAAATCTACTTAATATCCCTTCAATCCCAAAATCAGGAGAACACGCACTCCAAATGGCACCGAGGGAAACCGTAGCTAACATAGCTATAACAGTTTCTGGCATATTAGGAACAACCCCCGCTACCCGGTCACCTTTTCTTATCCCTTTTTCTTTCAAACTACTTGCAATTTTTTCAACCGAATCATAAAGTTTTTTATAGGTAAGAGTTCTGTCCCCTCTATTTTCTTCTCTAAATATTAAAGCTATTTTATCATCTCTAAATCGTAAAAGGTTTTCTGCAAAATTTAGCTTTGCTCCAGTAAACCACTTGGCTCCAGGCATCTTTTTTATATCGTCAATAACTTGAGTGTACGACTGGGAATGAATGATTCCACTCTCTTTCCACAGTGTTTCCCAAAAATCTGAACCTTGAGTAACCGACCAGTCATGAAGCTCTTGATAGTTAGCTAGCTGGAGGGAGTATAGTTGGTTAATATGACGTCTAAACTGATCCATTTGCGTTGTTTCAATGGCGGAATGTGTCCAAAGTACTTTTGTCATAAGGGGGCTCCTCAGTTGTGGCATTTATATTGAAAAGCTTACCACAGCTTTCGCAAGCTTAGAAACAACTTTATCTTGTCCCATTTTTTCTTTAAATGCTCGCAATTTATTTTTATATTCTATATATTTTTTTTCGTCGTTTAAATATAAAAGCGCTACACGACTAATCCTCTCGGGGTCCGCTTTGTCTTGAAGAAATTCAGGCTGCAATAGTTTATCTTCAATAAGGTTTGGAAGACTCATGAAAGGGATTTTCCCTAAACGTTTGATCATAATTGCTTTGGCTATCTTAAAAGAGAGCCAGGAAAATTTATACGCGACACAACACGGCGTACCCATGATGGCATGCTCTAAGCTTATCGTTCCTGATGTAGTCAAAGAAAAGGTCGCGTTGGCAATAAGGTTTTTTGAATCTCCTGTATAAATCAACACATTTTGAAGCCCAGTTTCTTTAATCTGGCGCCTAATAATTGCTTCAAACTGTTCATTAATAGCGGATACGACTACTTGATAATCGGGGCGATCTTTTTTTATCATCTTCGCAGCTTCAATTAAAACAGGCGCCGTATATTTTAATTCCTGAGGTCGGGATCCTGGGAAAATGGACAGTATAGGTTGGGTTTGAGATACTCCTGTTTCCAAAAAAAAGTCAGCTTTTGACTTCGTCACCCTAGCTGTATCCACAATAGGATGTCCAAAGTAAGCGACATTGCCCCCTAAACGTCTATAAAAAACGGCCTCTTCAGGAAATATCGCCAGAAGTAAATCTGTAACAGCAAGAACAGCATTGCCCCCCACATCTGTTCCCCAGTGCCATTCTTGAGGAGAAATATAATAAGCGGTTTTTTTTCCTAAGGCCTTTGCAATTTTCAAAAGAGGCATATTAAATCCTTGGTTATCTACTGCGATAACACAGTCTATGTCTCTTTCCTTTAAAACCTTTCTTAACTTGATATATGCCCAGAGATATTTAGGGATGTATTTAAGTGGTTCTAAAAGACCAATGGAACTGTAGCTACTAACATCACAGACAATCTCTACGCCTTCTTTTTTTAAACTCTTTGCTCCCATACCAAAAAATGTCGAATCTGGGACTAAGATTTTAATCTCTTTTATAAGAGTAGCTGCATGCATGTCGCCTGATACTTCGCCCGCTAGAATACATATATTTAACATAGTGTCATCTTAACATAGGCAAAAAAAACCCCACAAGATAGTCAACTATCTTGTGGGGTTGAATTTAAATACGAAATCTATTTATTTCTTTTTACCCATAATTCTAAACATGCCAGTTCCACATGAAGGGCAAACACCTTTCATAGCTTGACGACCGTTTTTCATCGTAACTTCATTAGCATCTTTCATTTCTTTTTTTGCCTTACACTTTACGCAATATGCTTCCATAGTAACACCTCTTATATTTGTTTATGCCTATGAGTATATCACGAGCTCTGAATTTTTCTAGCTGAATTTATACTTAAATTTTAAGATCTCCTCTTTGAAGGTCTGTCTTGCTATACTATCTCCATGCCAATAATAAAAGAATTAGATCCTATTACGATCACAAAAATAGCCGCTGGAGAAGTAGTAGATCGCCCCGCCTCTATCGTTAAAGAACTCATAGAAAATAGTCTCGATGCTGGAGCTACGCTTATTAAAGTTGAGGTTCAAGATGGCGGCAAACGGCTTATTAGTATTAGAGATAATGGAAAGGGAATGGACAAAGAAGATTTAGTCTTAGCTCCACGTCGTCATACAACATCCAAAATATCCCAATTAGAGGATCTATATACTACCGACAGCTTTGGCTTTCGTGGAGAGGCTCTTGCAAGCATTAGTCACGTAGCTACGATGGATATCACCTCTAAAACAGATCTGACTGAGGGGTATCATATCCGCGTGTTTCAAGATGAGATATCAGATCCTCAACTATGTGCAGGAACAACAGGAACACGTATAGACATAAAAGATCTATTTTTTGATGTCCCTGTACGACGAAAATTTTTAAAAACAGCCTCTACTGAGCTGTCCTACGTTACGGATACTATCATTCATCTTGCCCTAACAAACCCTAGCATTAACTTTGTCTTGATAAGTGACGAAAAAGAAATCATTAATACATCCGGTATTAACGACCAAGCGCAACTACTCATCCATATCTATGGCCGCTCATTAAAAGGAAAACTTCTTAAAATCGATTCTCAAATTGGCCCCGTACACATTACAGGACACATCTCTGATCCTACACTTACCTATTCTAATAAAAGCAAACAAATAAGCGCCGTCAATTGTCGACTTGTCAAAAGCGCCGTTATCTCTCGAGCGATTCAAGATAGTTTCAGAGATTACATTCCTCATAGACGACACCCACTTTCTGTCTTAAACATTTCTGTAGATAAAGATAGCGTGGATGTTAATATCCATCCCCAAAAACAAGATGTTAAATTTATTAGCCCTGGATTTCTTTTTGACGCGGTACCCAAAGCTATTCGCTTTGCCTTAAGTGAAATCAAGGCCAATCTACCTACTATAGACCCTGTTTTTCCCGCAACATCAGCATCTTCCTTTCAAGGCAACTTAAGCAGCACATCTATGCCTATTCATAGGCAAGAGTCTGGCGTATATGCCCCCTTTAATGCGAGCCCTACGGAACATTTATTTAAACCGCTTGAAGAAGAGTCCCACACTCCGTATTACGAATATTTTCAATTATTCAAAACCTACATTGCGATTAAGACTCATGAAGGGATGTATCTGATGGACCAACATGCCGCTCATGAACGGGTACTATACGAACAAATTAAAGATAAATTTGACACATCAAGTAACAGACAAGCACTGCTCTTATCTGAAATCATTGAGCTTAGCCCGGCCCTCTTCGAAGTATTTAAAGGACACCGTGACTATTTTGAAAAACTTAATTTTTTAGTTGAAGACTTTGGAGAAAACAAGCTTGTCGTGCGAGAAATTCCAGTTCCTTTCTCTGATGCAAATGTAACAGAACTTATTTTAGATATACTAGAACAATTAAAAGACTACCCAGGCTCATCACGAGACCTCACGCTTGAGCAAAAAGAAAAACTACAGATGAAAGCCTGTAAAGCAGCAATTAAAGCTGGGAAAACAATGTATCCCGATGAAGTAACACGTTTAGTTGAAGACCTATTGAAAAGCCCGTCAAACTTCACATGCCCACATGGACGTCCGTTATGTTTGTTGTTTGATAAAGCTAAACTTGAACGATTATTTTTGCGCGCATGAAGATCCTTCATAGTCTTTGTGATACACGACATTTTGTTAATGAAATAAAAAAGAAAGGCTTAAGTATGGGACTCGTTCCTACAATGGGCGCCTTACATGAGGGCCATCTCTCCCTTGTTAGAGAAAGTAAACGACAGTGTGATGTGACAATCGTTAGTATCTTTGTAAATCCTACACAGTTTGGACCTAAGGAAGATTTTAAAGCTTACCCAAGAACAATGGATGAGGATTCTATTTTACTTAAAAAAGAAGGCGTAGATGCAATTTTTTCTCCGTCTTCAGATGACATGTACCCTCAAGATGGCTTAGCCGCTACGCAAGTCTTTGTCCCTGAATTATCCACACTCTATTGTGGCGTCTCTCGTCCTCATTTTTTTAATGGGGTATGCATGCTTGTAAGTCGACTTTTTCATTGCATTCCGGCTGATAAAGCTTTTTTTGGAGAAAAAGATTTTCAACAACTTACTATTATAAAAAAGATGGTAAGAGACTTACTTATCCCTATTCACATTGTAGGCTGTCCCCTTATTAGAGAAAAAAATGGCTTGGCGATGAGCTCACGTAATCGATATTTATCCGGACCTGAATTTGATGAAGCTTCTCGACTCTATTTAGCTTTGTCCGAAGCACGGCAATCCTTTTATAACGGAGAAACATCAAGCCATATATTAACAACGCGTATACGTTCTCTGCTTATCCGAAATGGCTATATAAACATGGACTATTGCGTGCTTGTAAACCCAGTAACACTTCAAGAAGAAGCCGTCGCTAGAAAGGGCGCTCGCCTACTTGTAGCAGGGTGGATAGGCAAAACCAGACTTATCGACACCCTCATGCTATAGTATTTCCATGATTATTTTGGGTATCGAAACATCCTGTGATGACACGTCTATCGCCTTAGTTAAGGATGGAAAAGAGATTTTATCTAATCTTGTCTCTTCTCAGATAAACATACATAAAGAATTTGGAGGTGTCGTTCCTGAACTAGCCTCTAGACGTCACGCTGAAGTTATTCATATTATTCTCAAAAAAGCCTTAAATGAGGCGGCGATTACACTAGAGGATGTCGATGCCATCGCCGTAACCTATGGACCAGGTCTTGAAGGCGCTCTTTTAGTAGGTATCTCTGTCGCTAAAACACTCTCTTTGTTGTTAAAAAAACCGCTAATTGGCGTGAACCATATCCACGGACATATTTACGCTCATTTTCTTTTGGATAAAAAACCAAGCTTTCCTTTCTTAGCCCTAGTGGCCTCGGGTGGGCATACTCAAATGGTAAAAGTATTTGAGCATCTTAATTTTGAATGCTTAGGACAGACTCGAGACGATGCTGCGGGTGAAGCCTTTGATAAAGTAGCGCGAGTTATGGGGCTATCTTATCCTGGAGGCCCTATTATCGAAGAAGAAGCTTTACATGGTGATGCTAAACGGTATCGTTTACCTATTGCTATGAAGCATGATGGTTTGGAATTTAGCTTTTCAGGTTTAAAAACGGCTGTCTTACAAAAACTAAAGTCAGAACCTGATTATAATCGCGCTGATATGTGTGCGAGTTTTCAAAAAACGGTTATCGATACGCTATGGTTAAAATGTAAAAAAGCATGCGATACACACTCTCTATCAAACGTGTTGCTATGTGGCGGCGTGAGTGCTAACCAAGCCTTACAAGCTCACTTTACCAAACTCGGAAAAGAAGAAAATCTTTCAGTGTCTACATTACCCATCAAACTATGTACGGATAACGCCGCGATGATCGCTGTGGCTGGCTTTTATTACCATCAACACAATAAACAAACACCCTCCCCTCTTTATGTAAAATCTAGTTTAGCATTATGAACATCTCTCAATCCTTTAGCCAAAAGCAAGTCCAAAAGCTAAAACAAATATTGAGTCCAAAAATGATCCAAATGCTAGGAACATTTAGCCTTTCATATTCCTCATTGGTAGAAAAAATAACACAAGAGAGTCAGGAAAACGTTTTTATAGAAGTAAATAAAAGCAATGAGATGCCTCACTTTAGCCAGGGGACATCGAGTGCTTCTTTTATGAGTCAAGACATTGCAGATTTTGCCGAAGACAAGACAGCCCTAACCGTGGATCTCTATGCCTTTGTTATTAAACAAATAGACCTTTTAGCCCTGTCTCCACGCGATAAAGATATACTCATGCACTTGTGCGAACATCTGGATGATAGAGGTTATATTCAAAATTATCCTGAACATAGACAGGCACTGGCGACACAATTTGGCGTACAAGAAAGGAAAATAAATGGCATACTAGAGGTATTACACTCTTTAGACCCCGATGGCATTGGTGCAAGAGATTTGAAAGAGTGTCTCCTACTTCAGATCAGGCATCATGATTTTGCATCTGAACAATTAAGAACAGTCTTGGACTCTCTCATTAAGTATCACCTGGATGATTTATCAAAACAAAAATATAAACATATTGCAGAATGTTTAAACATTGAAGAAGAAGGTGTCGAGTCCTTATCAAGGTTCATCAAAAACAATCTCAACCCAAACCCTGGTATCGACTTTAGTTCTACACCCTTTAATCAACATATCATTCCGTCTTTTGAGGTTCATATGGATGGGGCTACCCTCACCTTAAGTAATCTTGAAGAAAAACATGGTATAACAATGTCGATCTCTAAAAAATACCTACACATTCTAGAAGATCCTGGTACAGATACTGAAACAAAGACATTTCTAAAGGCTAAGTTTGAAACAGCAAAAACACTCCAAGAAAATCTAAAAAAACGTATCGACACGCTCAATAAGCTAAGCCAGTATGTTTGTCATAAACAGATAGGTTTTATCCAACATGGGCCTAGATTTTTAGACCCTTTATTACAAAAAGACATCGCTCTAGCATTAGATATTACGCCCTCTACCGTCTCGAGAATCGTATCTTCAAAATACATTATAACCCCGCATGGTACCTATTCACTCAAACAACTCTGCCCGAGATCTCATTTTGGGAAAACGTCTGAGAGATTGAAAGGGATTGTTCAGGAACTTGCGAATCAGTTTCCAAGCTATAGTGATGAGAAATTAAAGAAAGTCCTTCATCAGGAGCATAACATTCCTTTGGCACGTAGAACCGTCGCTAAGTATCGAAATATGACGGAGACTAGATCTAGTTATGATAGGAAAACCTCACGCCCTAACTCCTCTCAAAACATAGAGGGGTAGGGAGTGCTGTTTCTTACTTAAACATTTTAAAAGGTCATGTAACAAGCTTTGAAGGGTAGCACCTAAACCCTGCCACTTAGCCTAATCATAAATCGTCTAAAAAGGTAATTTTTATATTTTTTTTATCCCCCTCCACAACATAAATAGGCAAGCCAAGACTTTCTACACCTAAAGATTCATCTGTAATCCTTTCTGGGTTTTTAAAAGGTTCATCGAGTAAACGATCTACAATATGTCGATTAAAAACCTGAGGGGTTTGAATTCTGTAGATCTGAGATCTGTCTAATGTCTTTTCTACTAAATTTTTTGTCACGAGCTTTATGGTGTCCGTTTCTTGGATACCTGGAATAACGGAGTCATGCTTCATCGAAGCCGTCTTTAATCTCTGAATGAGTGCTTGGCTCAAAAATGGCCTCGCGCCATCATGAATCCACACACTTTCTATGTCTTGATCTAAGCTTTTTAAAGCTTTTTTTACCGACTCAAAACGTGTATCTCCACCTTCCAAAATATAAATAGATGATGAAAGTGAGGTCCCCTTTATTATGCGTATATAATCAGTCATTAAGTCTTTAGAACTTGTTACGACAATGTAGTCAAACTCTTCATCACTGAAAGCTTCTAAGGACAGTTGTAGAACAGTCTTACCTTCAATTTTACGGAGTAACTTAGGTGAGCCGAAGCGGGTGCTCGATCCAGCTGCCGTGACGATTAATGCACGCTTCATAACCCTGCTTTGAAGGTCTTTATACGTCTACATATTTTTTGAATCGTCTTATCTTTTTCTTTGAGTCCTAGTTCAATCATCTTCACAAAGTGACTCCCAACTATAACACCGTCCGCATAGCTACAGACTTCTTTATAGTGCTCAGGTTTACTTATACCAAAGCCAACAACAACAGGAATATCTTTGATCTTTTTTATAGCTTTCGTAATCGACTTAAGCTCTTTAGCTACGCTCTTTCTCTCGCCTGTCGTACCAGTAGTTGCAATGAGATAGACAAAACCTGTACTCGCTTTTACAATTTTTTGCATTCTAGGGCCTGATGTTAATGGAGATAAAAGGAAAATAAGATCGACTTTATATTTTTGGGCCATTTTCTGATAAGCCAGCGCTTCTTCTACGGGAAGATTGGGTATAATTACTCCGTTAAGGCCATGGGCATTTGCTGATTTAAAAAATATTTCTATTCCAAATTGAAGAATCAGGTTTACGTCTAACATAAATATTATAGGCTTAAATATATACGACCTTACGCTTTTGACGACCGCCAATGCGTTGTTTAATGATACGTCTAGGCGTTTCTCTAAGACGCGTTGGTGAGAAGCTTGGATAACAGGTCCGTCGGCAATTGGATCTGAAAAAGGAAAACCAATCTCAACGATATCAGCTCCTGCCCTAAAACTTTCTTCAATTAACTCTTTAGAAAAAGATTCTGTAGGATCAGAAAAAGTGTAGTATGGGATAAGCGCTTTTTTTATCTCGCCTATCATTATAATCCAGCAATTCTTATGGTTTCCATATCCTTGTCTCCTCTTCCAGATACGTTAACAATAACAATATCTGATTTTTTGAGTTCCAATTTTTTGAGACCTGCAAAAGCATGGCTCGTTTCAAGTGCTGGAATAATCCCTTCACGTTGAGACACCCACTTACACGCTTGAAGGGCTTGCTTGTCGGTAGCTGAAAGGGCCTCCAGTCTCATTTTGTCTTTTAAATAACTTAATTCCGGACTGACACCTGGATAGTCGAGACCGGCTGAAATAGAATGTACTGGAGCTACTTGGCCAGTTTTACTTTGAATGAGATAATTTTGAGAGCCGTGTAGAACTCCTGGAGTACCTTTGGTAAGAGCCGCGGCATGTTCACCTAAACCTGTACCCATACCACCGGCTTCTACGGCTATAAGGGATACGTCTTGGTTGTTAATAAAAGGATGAAAGATTCCCATGGCGTTAGAGCCTCCGCCTACACATGCGACTACCTTGGAAGGAAGCTGTCCTTCTTTTTTAAGAATCTGCTTCTTGGCTTCTTTTCCAATCACAGATTGAAAATCACGTACTAACATAGGATAAGGATGTGGGCCTAGGACAGACCCAATAATGTAATACGTGTCAGACACGTGCGTCATCCAGTCACGTATAGCCTCTGTCGTTGCATCTTTTAATGTTTTAGAGCCCTTATCTACGGGTTCTACTTTAGCTCCCAAAAGCTGCATTCTATAGACGTTTAGCGCCTGGCGTTTACAGTCTTCTTCTCCCATATAGATAACACATCTCATACCCATAAGAGCACAAACAGTCGCTGTCGCAACACCGTGTTGACCGGCGCCAGTCTCAGCTATGATCCGAGTTTTACCCATGGCTTTAGCTAAGAGAATCTGACCAATAGTATTATTTATCTTATGGGCACCCGTATGGTTAAGGTCTTCACGCTTTAGATAAATTTTAGCACCAAGATCTTGGGATAGATTCTTAGCAAAATAGAGAGGAGTCGGACGTCCTACATAATCTGCTAGTAAAGACTTAAGCTCACGCTGAAAAGACACTTGAGTCTTTATTTTTTCGTAAGCAGCCTCAAGCTCGAGTATAGCAGGAAACAATGTATCGGGTACATATTTCCCACCATACTGACCAAAGTGGCCTGATTTATTTGGTTGCTTGTACGCCGCCATCTTCTTTTTCTTCAACAGGTACAACTTCAGCAACATTTTTTGGCGCTTCGTATACTTGATTCAGATCATCATCTTCACCATAAGATTTGAAAACAACATTATCTTCTTCATAGTCTTCAACGATTGGAGCTGGCTTTTCTTCAACGATTTCTTCGTTGATACGCTTGATGCTTAATCCAATACGTTGTTCTTCAGGAACAAGTTTAATAATTTTGGCTTCAACTTTGTCTCCGCTGTTTACAACTTCGTTAACATTATCCACATGCTTGTTAGCTAGCTCTGAAATATGGATAAGTCCTTCTAAGTTATCTTCTATTTTGATGAAAGCTCCAAAAGGCACGACACGTGTGATCGTTCCGGTAACTACTTGGCCAACTTCGTAGTTCTTAGCCACTCGTACCCAAGGATCTTCGTCTAATTGCTTCATGCCTAGTGAAATACGACCGTTTTCTTTATCTACACCTAAAACGAAAACTTTAACAGTATCACCTGCAGAAACATGCTCAGAAGGGTGTTGAACTCTAGACCAAGACAACTCTGAAATATGAACAAGTCCTTCGATCCCACCGATATCTACAAATACACCAAAATCTTTGATACTTGTAACTGTTCCTTCTTTAACTTCTCCCACTTCAATATCTGCTAACATTTTGATAGCGCTTTCTTTTTGAAGTTTCATTTGAGCAACTTTATGAGAAAAAATAACTTTCTTACGACGTCTATCTGCTTGAATAACAGCTACTTCTAGGTCTTTACCTACAAAATGCTCAAGATCATCAATACCAGTTTTTATAACTTGAGAAGCTGGGATAAATCCTTTGATATCCATAAATGATGCAACTAAGCCACCTTGAACCTTGGACGAAACCTTTACAGTAACCGTCTTCTTATCTTTTGCGTAGTCAGAAATGTCGTTCCAAGCTTGCTCTGAAGCTGCTTTACGAATAGACAACATTGAATACCCTTCTTTAGTCTCTAGTTTTTCGATAACAACCAGTATTTCATCACCTGGATTTAGGTTAGACCCATTTTGTTCAGATGTTGTTTCTGGATTCATAACATACCCATCTGATTTGTAGTTAAAGTCGATTAAAATGCCGCCTTTTTCTATATTTCTTACAGTTCCGGTAACAACATCACCTTCTGAAAACTCTAACAATTGTGTCGCCATAGCTTCTTCAAAAATATCTCCAAAAGATTCATCTGATTGTTCTTTAACTGATGATTTATCAGAAGATCCAGACTCAGCTAGTACTTCTTTTTCAAATTCTGAAACATCTCCACCCATTTTGGTTGCAGACAAGGTCTCCTGAGACGGTGCAGCGGCTACTTCAACAAATACTGCCTCTTCATTTTCTTTAAATTCCCCTAATTTTGTACCTTCAGACATGATAAATCCTCCTAAAAAACTATAAATTTCGTATATTAATATTTTCGCGTATCATTCTACACTATAAAAGAAGCGCTGTCTGTCTCTTTCTACTTTTCTTTTAAAGATATCGTGATTTCTTCATAATATTTCAAAATATCTTCTACGTAACCCTGTGTTTGTATATCAAAACCTTCTCGGTTTACAGCTGTAAATCCTTTATAATACGAGGCTAGAGCTAGCTTTACCTTTTCGGTTTCGCTAATAGGAACGCGTTTCCCCGCTTGTCTATATTCTGGCGCTTTATTCATTCTTTTTTGCCAATTAGATAGCATTTCTTTTAAATATTGGGTTGTCCCACTAACATTTTGCTCAATATCATGTGGATTTTCTATTTTAAGACTAGGAAAGTTAAAATCTTTAATTTGACCTAAGCCCTTGGCACCCGTCCTACTAACTGCATTTTTGTTAAAAGATGATTCTCTGGCGATAACAGCTGCTGCAAATTTAGGATCTACATTATGTTTTTTGCCATAGTCTACAAGGTGTTTGGTTATCGACTCGGCATCTTCTGCTTGAATTTTCTTATATTTACTTTTTATATAACTTAGGATTACTTTATAATCTTTTTGTGAAAAGTCACCCTTTGGCTCAACGGACACTTCTCTTTGAACTTTAGCTTGAGTATTTTTCTGTATCGATTTTTGAACGTATTTAATCGGTGCTGTAGACGCAGGTTCGTAGTTAGACGCTTTTTTAGAGGGGCTTACCAACAACAAAAGAAGAAGTGCCGCTGCAGGAATTAAGGCAGGGCTCATTTAACGAGGGTCTGAACGTAGCTGATTACATCTTTATACGACATCACCGTCTTTTCTCCTGTAAGTCTTTGTATAATCTCTACTTCTTGGGACTCTAAAAATTGCCGCCCCACAACAACTTGAATAGGAATCCCTATTAAGTCAGCATCTTTAAATTTAAATCCGATAGAATCACTACTATCATCGAGCAACACATCAGCCCCACTTGCTTGCAGATCTTTATAGAGTCTTTCTCCGGCTTCATATAAGACCTCGTCCTTAGTCTTTGAAATCATGACCACCACTTCAAAAGGGGCTAAAGAGAATGGCCATTTAATGCCTTTATGATCATGAGATTGCTCGATGACAGCAGCCACTACCCGACTAACACCAATACCATAACACCCCATCATAAATGGCTTGGGCCTTCCATCTTTATCTACAAATGTTGCCTTCATTTTCTTAGAATATTCTTGTCCTAATTTAAAAACATGGCCGACTTCGATCCCTCGGGTTTCGCTTAGATTGGCGCCATTACACGACGGACATAGACTCTCTGGCTTTAGATCTCCAAAAATTTCAGTGTTCGCCGCATACATACAGTCTGGACACTCTATAACAAGATCTTCACCTACATCCGCTAGAACCATAAATTCTGCAGAGCTACTGCCCCCTATAGACCCACTGTCTGCTTCAACCACCCGAAACTCAACCCCAAACCTTTTAAATATACGCTTATACGCCTCTATCATCGTTATGTAGGTCTCAGCTAAGCTTTCTTCGTCAGCATCAAAACTATAAGAATCCTTCATTAAAAATTCCCGACCTCTCATTAATCCAAATCTCGGACGCGTTTCATCTCTAAATTTTGTTTGGATTTGATATAAGTTTACGGGGAGTTGTTTGTAAGACCTGAGCTCATTTCTAACGAGATCGGTGATGACCTCTTCATGCGTTGGGCCAAGACAGAATTCATTGTTATGCCTGTCCGTAAACCTAAGAAGTTCTTTTCCATATTTGTCCCATCGCTCAGTTTCTTGCCACAAAGACGAGGCAGTTACCATAGGTAAATGAACTTCTTGAGCTCCAACGACGTTCATTTCTTCTCTAATAATGGCTTCGCATTTTCTAAGAATTTTATAGCCTAAAGGTAAGTAGGAATAAATACCGGCCGCGGACTTTCTAATCATCCCTGCGCGTAGCATAAGTTGATGGCTAATAACTTCCGCCTCTCGAGGTGCTTCTTTTAAGGTAGGGCAATATAGTTGTGAGACTCTCATTATGCTGATGATTTTATCATCTAGAATATTAGGGGACAATGCATTACCATGTGTTCGTTATGAAATTCACAGCCCCACGAGGCACAAAAGATATCCTTCCTCAAGACATTCCTGTATGGCGACATATTGAAGATACGGCTCGTCAAACCTTTGGCATTTATGGCTTCAATGAAATCCGGACACCTATCTTTGAATCTACGGAACTTTTTGAGCGTGGTATAGGAGATGACACGGATATCATTCAAA
>CALLLO010000105.1 GCA_938082985.1 uncultured Candidatus Marinamargulisbacteria bacterium
GTTTTACACCTTAATGGTTGCGCTCTCTATTAATATCGTCATTATTACGACGTATCACAACAGAAAAACACCACAAGAAAATGAGACTAAAGCCAGCTACGATTCTACAAAAGAAGTTAATATGGCAAAACGTGTTCAAGAAGGCCTTCTATCTCTAGAATCCCCCTCTGTTGAAGGAATCAAAATAGCCAAACGCTGTATCCCAGCAAAAAAACTAGGTGGAGATTTTTATACATTCATCGGAAAATCTATGGAAAACCTTACACAAAAATCAAAAAGTCCCGGTATTATCGAATATGTTAGCGGCTCAGATTTCAACCTAGGTATAGCCGTAGGCGACGTAGCTGGACATGGGGTATCGTCAGCACTCGTTATGGCCCTCTCAGCAGGACTCATTGATAAAATAGCCCAAAATAACGATTCCCCCAAAACTATCTTAGAACAAGCGAACAACTCTATTTATAAATTCATATCTAACTCTCAAATTAGTCACTTAACCGCTATATATGCCGCTATACAAAGTAAAAGCAAAATAATGACCATCGCAAAGGCAGGTCATCACGCACCTGTTATATTAAAAGCAGATAATTCTACTGTAAACCTAGAATGTGAAGGAACCTTCCTTGGTATGTTTGAAAATGAAAAATATGAAGAAATATCTACACAGCTTGAGAGTGGTGACCGCGTCTTTTTCTTTACTGACGGAATCGTAGAAGCACAAAACAGTAAAAGAAAGGAATACAGTATCAAAGAACTCACAAATATTGCCATTGCAAATAAACATAAAAACATAGATGAACTTATTGAAATAATTTTTACTGATGTGGCTGACTTTATATCAGGCATTGCCAAAGACGACCAAACCCTCGTCATCATCGAGATAGCATAATGTGGACTAATCAAGTAAAAGTAATCACCTACACAGCTGGGTTTCATAGAAAAAGAAACGATTCACTCATCATTGATAGAGAAAAAACCTTAATCGTAAATGATGAAGCTAAGATAGAGCTAGAATATACGCCAACTAAAGAAAAAGAGCTTATTATGGGATACCTGGTATGTAATGCATACGTAAAATCCGAAAACGACATTAAAGATATCAAAGTTTATGAAGAGTCCATTATAGTCCAAATTGAAACAAAAAAAGAAACCTCGGAATCGCGTCCCCGCAGCATTACAGAAAAAATAAGTGCCGCTGAAATTTCTTTACTCACAGCCTATTTTCAAGAAGGTGCTATGTTGTTTAAAGACACGGCTATTTCAGAAAGTGCAGCTTTGGCAAGTAACTCTGAGCTCCACCATTTCTCAGAAGACTTACATAGAAACAACGCTATATACAAATGCCTAGGCTCCGCACTTCAAGATAAAGAAAAGATACAAGATTTTTATCTATTAACCTCTGCAAAAATAACAAAAAAAACAGTTCAGATTGCGAATCAAGTAGGACTAAAGTTCATTATTTCACGTACGGCCCCCACAAACTCAGCTCTCAAGGAAGCCGAAGACAGTGATATCTGTTTAATAGGCTTTGCTAGGGGTAGAAAATGTACAGTCTACACACATACTTATCGCTTAACGGCTTAAGTTTTCTGTAAGGGTTTATTCAGTAACAAAAACACCAAGGCTATCATAAGCACTACTCCGTAGGCCAAATACCCACTTCTTGGCACATTAATAATACACTCATAGGCAATGATAGGCCCCAAAACACGACTCAGACTCCCAATTCCCTCGTAAAAGCCCATCACAACGCCTTGCTTATCCTGATCAATTTTTGTCGATAACAAGGCCGGTAAAAATGAATTCAAGCAGGCAATTCCCACAGAAAGAACCGCAACATAAATAAGTAAAGCCTTCATATCCTGAGCTTGAGACAGCCCTCTAAACGCCACACTTAAACAAAACAGTCCAAACCCAGAAGCTAATGCGAGTCTTTTGACTTTAAACCGCATGATCCCTCCTTGAAAAATAAAACCAAGAACGCCAGCATATACAAACATCCAACTATTCTGCTTAATGCTTAGTCCAAACAAAGCGTTATTAAACAAAGAAAAAGTGGTTTCAAATCCTGAAAAAACAAGCATATAAACAAAATATAGTGAAAAAACACTCAAGATAGGCCAAGTCATTAGCCCTTTTAAGCCCGTCATTAAATGCTGAACAGCCGACTTAGAGGCCCCCCTCCTCTCAGGCTCAGGTAAATACAAATAGGTTAAAACAGCAGCAACAAGCGACAAGCCACCCGCAACTAAAGCAGGCACTAAGTGACCACTTGAATTGGAATATAGAAAACCCCCAATCGCAGGCCCTACGATAAAGCCAAATCCAAAAGCAATCCCAATCACAGCCATGCCCTGAGATCTATTTTCAGGTTTAGTAATGTCGGCAACATAAGCACGCGCCACAGAGATATTCCCTCCAGTAAAGCCATCCATAAGCCGCGCAACTAAAAACAGAAGATACGACTTGGAAAAAGCTAAAATAAGATAAGACAAGACCGTTCCACATTTACTCAATATCAATACAGGACGTCTCCCATAAGCATCCGACAGGCTGCCTAACAACGGGGCGGCTATAAACTGTGCAAAAGAATAAGCCGCCATTAGCAGCCCCAACATAGTCGTATTTGACTCAAAAGAAAGTGCAATTTGAGGTAAAACAGGAATGATGAGTCCAAACCCAATCAGCTCAGTCGCTACAACTAAAAATAAAAGCCCCAACGAACGTTTAGTTTGAGACTCCATTACCGCCTCAGACGATTTAATATTTGAAACGACGTTGCGCCAAAACGCTTAGAGATTTCATCTGTCTTCCAATGAAATTCATATAAATGATACAAATCCATACTCGTAATATCAGCCCACTTCTTCATTAAAATAGGACTCGTCACATCCTCTTCATTTCCTCGTCTCTCAACGATAAAAATGCCTTCTGCTTTTTTCTTATTTGACCTATGTCTTTTATTCATAAAAAACTCCTTAAAATCATAGTCTACATTAGATTGAAAAGTTTATCACCTGACAAGCTAAATATGGCATACCTATAAAATTATTTTAACGTTTGAAGAACATCCGTACAGCAAGTATAATGATGGCCCAGGGGATTTTATGGTAAAATTATTAAGCAACCTAAATAAAAAAAGGGAAATCTCAGAAGAAGACCTTGTCGACTTATTCAAAAACATCTTAATCTCAGTTCAAAAACTTCATCATGCAAATTTCTCCCACCAGCATATATCCCCAAAAACAATAGGGATAAAAAACAACAACATCCATCTCATCCATCATTACGCCCCTCTACTCTTTGATAAAACAAGCGAAATCACAAATCAAATCATCCCCTTCGCCCATAATCCAAACTACCTTTCCCCAGAACAAAAAGCGATAACCAAGCTAAAAATTGATTATAGATGTGATATTTTCTCTTTAGGCATTTTATTTTATTGGCTTTTAACGGATTCTGAACCCATCACGTTCAACGACGGTTCCTACATATTCACTTTCCCTAAAAACATAAAACAAAACATTAAAGTTATTATTGAAAAAATGACCGCCAAACTTCCTGAAGATCGTTATCAATCTATCTCTGGTATTCTAAACGATCTAAACTGTAACAAAGTTCTGCTCTACATAGGCAAAGATGACCATCCTGAACATTTACACTTTGACCATTACTTGTTTGGACGACAGTCAGACGCTCACGCACTTTTAGAAAAAATTAAAGAAGACTCATCCTGTATTTTAATTGAAGGTGAGGCCGGGTCAGGTAAAACAGCGCTCATAAGAGAAGCCCTTGGTCGCTCTAATACCTATACCCTTGCATCTGGCAAAACAGACCTTATCACCCACACATCTTACTCAACACTGGGTGTCATTTTTTCAGATTTAATCCACCAAGCTCAGTCAAAAATAAGTCTTATAGACATACGTAAAGAGCTTCAAGATAGACTAGGGCAAAACTTCCCACTTCTTACTCATTTGGTCCCAGAATTAAGATTGTATCCAGATAATTATAATGAAAAACACGCCATTACAGATCCCCTCCACCTCAAACAACGATTGGTTTATACCTATACTCATTTTTTAATTTACATGACTAGTTTCTTTGCTAAAATCATCTGTTTTATTGATGATATTCAATGGGGAACTAAAGATGATTGTGACATCATACAAAAATTAACACAGCCGCCGCTTCCAAACATTTCTTTTGTACTTGCCTACCGCCCATCTGAAATAACACACAAACACCCCTTAAATAAAGTAATACAACACAACTTCCCTACCATCAAAATTCACGATTTAAATAAGGAAGATGTTTCGAACTGGATTCAATATTTATTTAAATGTAACCGAGTACAAGGAGAAGAACTCGCAAATCACTTACATCAAAAGGCATTAGGAAACCCCTTTTTCACAAAAACCCTACTTAAAACTCTTTATGACAAACACATTATTAACTATGATTTTTCAGATAAAAAATGGAACTGGAATATAGGCCACTTACAAAAAGCCAAAGTATCGGATAATGTCGTGCAGCTTATTCTTGATGCGTTCCATACACTCCCGACGAAGACACAACAACTCCTACACTACGCCTCCTGCCTAGGAACAGACTTCTCTATTCAAACACTAGCAAACACGCTCAACCTAGCCGAAACCGATATTATTCAAGACTTGAAGGCTGCAGAAGAACATTTTTTTATTCATCGAGAGGCTCTCTCCTGTACTTTTTCTCACGATAGAATATTAAGACAAATATATTTTAATATGTCAGACCCCATTCGAGAACACTTACATTATACTATCGCAGCCACAGAATTGAAGGCTGAATCCCCCAGCCTTACCAATATTCAAATCTGTGACCATTTCTCACACAGCACGACACCCATTCCAAAAAAAATCATCCTTCAAATAATAGAATTAATGATAGCTGTTGCAAAAGAGAAAAAATTAAATTCAGGTTTTCACGATGCCAAGATATATCTAAGTACTTGCCTAAGAATGATGAGCACTATCGACCCTTCCATAGAGCTAGACAAAGACTTAATTTTCATTATCCATATTAACTACATAGAAACACTCTATCTCACAAAAGAATTTGTAAAGGCTAAAGACTATATTGAAAAGCTAAAAAAAACAAAGCTGACACACTCTCAATACATCCTGATTTTAACTCAAGAATTAGATCTACTTAACGCAAAGGAAGACTTTCACGAGTCTCTAAAAATAGGATTTCAGATATTATCTCTTCAGAAAATACACTTACACTCTTTTACTAACACCTTAAAAAACATCCTAACACTCATAAATCTTTTAACACGCCCTATCACGACCCTCATTAATCCAACCCCTACTCAAAAAAAAGAGATTCACCAGCTCCAATCTATTATTAATAAATTAATACCTATCGCCTACAGATGTGACCAAAACACTATGAAAAAACTCATGTTGAAAAGTGTCCAATTATCAAAAAGTGGAGGGGTATCCGACACAAGCTCCTTATCCCTTCTATATGTTGCCATTTATATGTGGCATTATCTTGGATTTAGAAAAAAAGGATTAGCTATAATCCACTATGCATATGACATACAAATGAATAGCCAAAACAATGACTACAAAGGACAATTTTTAGAAATCTATGCTACTTTTTCTCAGTTTTGGACCCAGCCATTAAAAAACTGCATAAAAACACTCATACAAGCAATAAAATTTGGAGAAAAAACAGGAGATTATACTTACACTAATATAGCGCATAATAATCTTTTTATTTTGAAAAATTATACCAACATAAAAAAAACAAACACAGAG
>CALLLO010000106.1 GCA_938082985.1 uncultured Candidatus Marinamargulisbacteria bacterium
TACACGTGGATCTATTGATCCAGTCGAGTCTGGGACACATTCTATTAACTCTCCTGTAATACTTACTCATAAAAAGGTGTCATCACATCATTGAAATCTTAATAGATTTTGAAGGGCATGGTCGTGGAAGAAAAGTCTGAGAAAGAGTATAACGTAGATAGTATCGTAGATTCCTATAATAAGGAGTTACACCGGGTTCGTAGTTATAATGGGGCTGAAGAGATACCCTTGTCCATTATTGATCCGATGAAAGAAAAAATTGAAGAAAACTTTACTCTTGTTCGTGAAGATTTGCATCACACACTTGGTTCTCTTGAAGCAAGAGTCATGCATCAATATAAACAGTATTTGGACTGTAAAAGGTTAGCAGATTCAGAGAAAAAGAATTTAGAGGATGTATACAATATTCGAACTTCATTTGACTCTTTGGCCCTTCTTGAAAAGAAAAAGGCTAGACTGGAGCATGACTTTCAACAAGAACACAATAGACTTCAAAATCTATATCAATCTAAGCAGACTGAGCTTTCTCAGCATTTGACGGCAGAGAGAAAAGTCTTTGAAGATGAAATGTTTAAGAAAAGGGCCTCATGGGAGTCTGAAATCCTTGATTACGAAACGCTTATAGAGTCTAGGCGACTAGAATTCGATAAGATTGAGGCGTCTTTAAAATGTGAAATTGATGAAAAAAGGCATCAATGGTTGAAAGAAGAAACTCTTTTAGTGGCGGACTACGAGAAACGTCGTTTAAAAATCGACCAGGATTTTGCCGCGTTTGAATCTGAGTTAGAGTCTAAATCTAAAGATTTGGAAAAGAGGGAACTCGAATTTAGGGGGCTCATGATAGCAAAGGAGAAGGAGTGGGTGTCTACACTATCGGAAATTGAAGCCCGAAAAAATCATTTAGTAGAAGATGTTCAGGCATTGGAAGTTCAGATTCAAATAAGTCGGGATATAGAAGAAACTGAACTCTCACGTCGCCGTGATACACTTGAATCAGAATTGAAAAATCGGAAAATAGCATTTGAAAAAGAACTGCATGTTTTGCGTAATGAGATGTTGGTTTCCTATAAATCAGAGAGAGATTCAGACGTTGACGCCGTATATTCGATTGAAAAGGCTGCCTATGAGAAAGACCTTCTTTTTCTCAAATCTCGTTTAGCTACAGTCTGTGGTGATCTTGAGAAATCTCAACTTGAATATAAGAATCGTGGTGAGAGTAAAGATAAAGAAATAGTGAGTTTAAAGGGACAGCTCGACCGTGCATCTAAACGTTTAGACGCTGAAGTTAACGAGGTTCGACTTAGTGTGTCAGAGAAATTAAGTAGGGAGTCAGCACTTCTTATTGAAACTATAAAAAAAGAGTTTAACGTGCAATTTGATGTTCAGAAAAACGATTACTTAGCCCTGGAATTTTTACTTAAATCAGAAAAAGAAACTGTGACCGAATTGGAGGCTCAATTGAAACGTGCAGAGTCTAGTCTGAATCAAATAGTTGTTAACTCGATTGAAAACTCTTCAAAGTCGTATGCACAATTCACGGGGAAGCCTGATCGTTTAAAACCTAAAATATTAAGAACTTCTAAGCATTTTGGGGATAGGTTTTTATGAAGTTATTTATTGAATTAATTAAACCTAGGATATTAAGTTTATCTATGATGACTATGACCCTCGGTTATAGTGTGGCTAGAGTGGGGGAAAGTTTTGATTTCGTTCTTTATATGTGGACTTTCCTAGGGGTAGGTTTGTCTTCGGCGGGAGCCGCAGCACTCAATCATGGCTTAGAATATAAGTTTGATGCTCTTATGGAAAGAACTAAAGATAGGCCTTTGCCTTCAGGAAAGATGGCTATTTGGAAAGCGTATGCGTTTGGCTTCTTTTTAGTTTTGATTGGGTCTCTTTTTTTAGTTTTTTTTGTTAATTTACTTTGTCTTTATTTATGTCTGGGAACGGTTTTTATGTATGCCTTTGTCTATACTCCTTTAAAGCGAATAAGTTGGATTAATACTTACATTGGTACTATACCTGGGGCTATGCCCATCTTATGTGGCTGGGCGGGGGCTAAAGGGGTTTTGTCTGACTCTGTTTGGAGTTTCTTTTTAGTTATTGCTGTTTGGCAACTTCCTCATTTTTTTTCTATTGCTTGGATGTATAAAGAGTCATATAAAAATGCAGGATTTAAAATGTTAACTAATTCGGATACAACAGGCAGGCTTACCTCTTGTCATATTATTGTGTATAGCTTTGTACTAGCAGGCATTAGTTTCTTGCCATACATAACGGGTTCTTTGGGTAATTCTTATGCTATTTCTATGGTGTTTTTAAATGTTTTCTTTTTATATTTTTGTTTTAAATTTCTTTTTTCGCCTTCCATGAAAACGGCTAAGAAAGTTCTTAGAAGTTCGATTATTTATCCTCTGTTATTTATGGTGTTCGTTTTATTGGATTTTGTAATTTAAAGGGTGATATGAGCTTAACTTTAAAAGAAATTTATTTAGCAAGTACACAAGGTTTTTGTGCAGGTGTGGCTAGTGCGATTGAAGTAGTGGATAGAGCTTTAGTGAAGTATGGTACCCCCTTATATGTAAGGCATCATATTGTGCATAACACGACTGTTATTGATGACTTTGAAAAAAAGGGCGTTGTCTTTATTGAAGACCTTGATGATGTTCCTTCTCATAGTACTGTTATTTTTAGTGCACATGGGACAGCACCTATCGAGTTTGAAAAGGCAAAAAAACGACACCTTAATATTATTGATGCTACGTGTCCTTTAGTAACAAAAATACATAGAGAAGCAGTGAGATTTTCTTCTCGTGGAGTACAAACTGTCTTGATAGGGCATAGAGGGCATCAAGAACTTATAGGCACATCCGGTTATGTAGATGCTGATAATTTACATGTGATTGAAAATGAAGCAGATGTTTCTAGTTTAAACTTGGATGTTTCTAGACCTATTGGTTTTTTAACTCAAACAACTCTTTCTGTAGACGATACACAGGGCATTATTGCGGCTTTACGCGTTCGTTATCCTACAATTATCGGACCTCCCAAAGCAGGGATTTGTTATGCAACTACAAATCGTCAGGACTCGGTAAAACAACTTACAGAGATTTGTGATGTTATAATTGTATGTGGGTCTCCCACAAGTTCAAACAGTAATCGTCTTCGAGAGACAAGCCAAGCTCTTGGGGTTGATTCTTATATTATAGATACAGTGGATGAACTTGATTTAACCTGGTTAGAAGGACGCTTTTGCCTGGGCGTTACATCCGGGGCTTCTGTTCCTATGAAAATAGTAGATGCTGTTGTTAAACGAATTCGTGACGCTTATCCAGGCATTAATGTGAATCAAGACCCTTCAAAAGAGGAAGGGATCAACTTTCCTATCCCTAATATTTGAATGACAGATGTTTTAGAAGAAGGGCTTTTAGCCTCCTTTGATTTCAACAAGTTAAAT
>CALLLO010000107.1 GCA_938082985.1 uncultured Candidatus Marinamargulisbacteria bacterium
TATGGAGTCAATGGCTATCGTTTGCTCTGTTTCAATTTCTAGTTTTTTGTTTAAAGTGTCTAGTTGTAGGGGTTTTTCTTCAGCAGAAAGCATTTTTGATTTTTGTTTGCTTGAGTGTCTTTGTAGTAGTGCTAGTGCTCGTGCCTTTAGTTCTTCTACATTAAATGGCTTGATGATGTAGTCGTCGGCGCCTTCTTCAAATCCTGTAATTTTGTTGTATTCATCTCCCAGTGCAGAAAGGATGATAATGGGGGTGTCTGATATTTCTGGAATATTCCTCACAGCGCGGCAGACTTCGAAGCCGTTCATCTTTGGCATCACAACATCTGTCATGATTAAGTCTGGCTTGTGTTCTTTTGCTTTTTCTACTGCAATTTCTCCATTTTCGGCTGTAATGATTTCGGCATTTAAATCTTTAAGAACTATCCCTAGTAACATTAAAATATTAGCTTCATCGTCTGCAATGAGTATTTTTTTCATGTTATATCGGTTGTCGTAAAACAACGCCTCTTTTTTCTAGGATTTCAAAACTATACTCTGTTAGGTCTATGCGTGTACCTCTCATTTTTCTTACACCAATTGTTCGAATCCTTTTGTTATTTAGTTTTACTAATTTTAAAACGATTATTCCTGATGCTGCGAATTCTTCAATGCCTATACTGCTTACTTTTTCGGAGCCCATTGGAACATATGAGGTTAGTAGTGTTGTGCAGCCCGTATTGTTTTCAATCGAAAATATTAAATTGCGTATATATTCTACTACGTCGGGAAACGCGTCATCAGAGAAAATGAGCGGTGCTATTGGGTCAATAGCTAATCGTGTAGCTTTACTTGTTTCTACATATCCTATTATGTCGGTTACTATTTTTTTAACATCGAAGTTTTTGTTTTTAGCTGTTGAAAAGTGTTTCGTTGCATCAATGATTTGTAGGCGGCCATCATTGAGGTAGGGCTGAATGTCCCATCCTAGAGCCTCTGCATCTAGTATTATATGCTCAGGTCTTTCGTCTATAGTGATATAGATTGCTTTTTCCCCTTGCCTTACTCCAGTTAGTAGGAATTGTAGGGAAAACATTGTTTTTCCAGTTCCAGGTTCTCCTGATACTAAGTAGGCTCTCCCTTTTGGTAATCCTCCGTATAAAAGTTTGTTAAAGCCCTCTATTCCTGTGTCTATTTTTTTCATTGTATTATTAACTATAGGTGATGAAAGTCCTAAATTCAACTTGTGTGTCTTGGTTCTGTTTGGGTTGTGTATACTTCTCGGTTGATGATTCTGTTTTTTGTAATTATTTTCTTTAACCTTCTTTGGAAAATTGATATACTCGTTTTCTATTTTAATCATTACCTAATAATCTTTTTGGAGAAGGTATGTCTTATATTGCGAGTGTTATTTCTATCGTTAATCAAAAGGGCGGTGTTGGTAAAACAACGACTGCGGTTAACCTTTCGGCGTCTCTTGCCGAGGCTGGAAAAAAAGTTTTGCTGATTGATTTTGACCCACAAGGGAATGCAACGTCGGGTATTGGTTTGAAGCCTGATTGTGTTGAGCATTGCATTTATCATTTTCTTTTGGACGCTAGTGCTGTTGAAAAGGTTTTGCATCCTACTGTCTATGATAACCTTCATGTAATCCCAGCTTCTAGAGATTTAGCGGGAGCTGAGGTTGAGCTTGTAAGTATGGAAAACCGTGAGACTCGACTGAAAGTGGCGATTGATCCTTTGCGGAACTTTTATGATTTTATTATTATTGATTGTGCCCCTTCTTTGGGCTTGTTGACGATTAACGCTTTGGCGGCTTCTGATAAGTCTATTATTCCTGTTCAGTGTGAGTATTTTGCTCTCGAGGGTATTGCCGGGCTTGTTCAAACACTTACCCAGGTTAAGGATCATTTGAATCCTAATCTTGAAATTGTGGGCATCGTCTTGACGATGTATGACCGCAGGACCTCTTTAAATAAGCAGGTGGTTGATAATACACGTCGGTTTTTTCGTGATTTAGTTTTTGATACGGTTGTCCCTCGTAATATACGTTTAACTGAAGCGCCTAGTCATGGTATTCCTATTTCTCTCTATGATGGGAGTTCTGCTGGAGCAATCGCCTATAAAAGTTTAGCTGAAGAGGTTATTTGTCGTGTCTAAGCTTAATTCTCCAAGACTAGGGAGGGGCTTGGAGTCGTTGATTCCCAAATCCTATGTTGCATCAGGAAAAACTGTCACTAATGTGTTGATGGCTGATGTTGTTGCAAATGAATATCAACCTCGATTGCAGTTTGATGTCGATGCTTTGCGGGCGTTGTGTGAGTCTATTAAAACCCATGGATTGGTTCAGCCTGTTATGGTTAGGCGTAAGGGGCTAGGGTATGAATTAATTGCAGGAGAGAGGCGTTTTAGAGCTTGTCAGATGGTGGGGATGTCGAGTATTCCAGCTATTGTAAAGGATTTGTCTGATAGGGAGTCTTTGCAGCTGGCTTTGGTGGAAAACTTAGATAGAGAAGATTTGAACGTTATTGAAGAGGCGAAGGGGTTTAAGCGTTTGATTGATGAGTTTGATATGACGCATCAGCAGGTTGCGGATTTGTTTTCTAGGAGTCGCTCTGCCGTTTCTAATCTTTTGAGGTTGCTTAAGTTGCCTGTGTCTATTCAGGCTATGGTTATGTCTGGTGATATTTCGGGCGGGCATGCTCGGGCGCTTCTTTCTCTTGATTCCGAAGAAGAAATGTTGGCTTATATTAAAAAAATTCAGAATAATGATTTGACTGTTAGGGATGTTGAGGCCTCGGTGTTTGGCCGTGATGTTTCACGTGAAACACGGTCGTCTGTAGGGACGGCAGGGCATTTTAAGCAGCTAGCTAAAGACTTGTCTGGAAAGCTTGGTGTAAAGGTTTTGTTAAAAGGTTCTGAGGATAAGGGTAAATTTACAGTAGCCTTTAGGTCTCGGGGTGAGTACGATGCGTTGTTGGCACTTCTGAATGTTAGTTTGGACGTTTAGTTTTTCTAAAAAGTTTTTATTTGGTAGTAACTGTTTAGTTTTTTGTTTATTACGAAGGCGACTTTATTTTCCCATTCGGGGGTATTTTTTTCTTTTTGATTGGCGCTAATGGGTACTATTAGTCGAGTGCCCATTTTTTTTATTCTTAGTGTTAGCTTGTAGCATTTTTCATAAGCTCCAAATGCCTTTGCTGTAACTACATCTGCTTTTGGTTTTTCTTTGTGTATGTATTCGTTTATGTTTTCAGTTATGACGGTGTAGTTTTTTAAGTCTAATTTTTCTTTGCAGTCACTTAAAAATTTTGTTTTTCTTGATTTTGATTCTACGGCTATTACTTTGTTGTTTGGGTTTTCTATCGCTATTATGATGCTGGGGAGTCCTGATCCTGACCCTATGTCTATAATGGTTTGCTTTGTGTTTTTGATTATTTTGGCTATTTCTTGACTGTCTTCTATGTGGAAGTTTAGTTTGTCGTAGGCATTTTTTGAGTATATGTTTGTATGCTCGTTGTATTCTTTTAAGAGTTTTATGTATTTTTCTATTTTATTCATAGTGAGATTTTTTCATTATTTGTTTTTTATTGCAATGTTTCGCATTAGAGCGTCTCGGGGGTCTTGGTATGCGTTGATGTTCTCTAGGTCGTGTTTTTTTTATTTATTGCATTGTTTCACGTAAAACAGGGCTCGTTTGACGGCTGCTATCGAGAGCCTCAGGATACTTGGTATTGAGGTGGTTTTGGGTGTGTTTGGTGGGTGGGTGGCTTGGGTTCTCGAAGTCGTATCTTTTTTTCAAATATACCTATTAGAATCATAAGGTCGGCTGGGTTTATTCCTGCTATTCGTTGTGCTTCGTAGATGTTTTTAGGTTTGTATTTACTTAGTTTTTCTTGGCTTTCTTTTTTTAATCCGTGGATCTCGTAGTAGTCGATATTTTTTAGCGGTTTTGATTCAAACTTTTTCACTTTTTCTATGTCTAGTTGTTGTTTTTCTATGTAACCTTCGTATTTTATTTCTACTAATGCGCGTTCAGCATTTTCTTTTGTTTCACGTGAAACAAGGCCTTCTTCTAGTAGGTGCGTGATGAAAAATTCAGGCCTTTTTGCGAGCGTTCCTATAGGTACTTTTTGTTTTAGTTTGAAGAGCTTAATGAAAGCCTCGGGGGTAGATGTCTTTTTCCATGATTTTTTAAAGCCGTCTACTTGAGACTTTTGGTGTCGAATGTGAGTGATGTAATTATCACCTAAAAGGCCTGTTTTATAGGCGCGCTCACTTAATCGAAAGATGGCATTGTCTTGCCTTAAAAGGAGTCTATATTCTGAGCGGGATGTAAGCATGCGGTAGGGCTCATAGATATTTTTTGTGATGAGGTCGTCGATTAAGGTTCCAATGAAGGATTCTTCTCTTTTTAGGATAAAGGCAGGGCGGTTTTGGGCGTGTAAACCTGCGTTGATACCCGCGACAAGCCCCTGTCCTGCAGCTTCTTCATATCCGGAGGTTCCGTTTATTTGCCCGGCTAAAAATAGACCTTGGATAGCTTTTGTTTCTAGGCTGGGTTTGAGTTGGTCTGGGTATACGAAGTCATATTCTACTGCGTAGCCCCATTTTAAGATGCGAGCATCCTCCAGGCCAGGCATGCTTTTTAGAAAGGCTTCTTGGATGTCTGAGGGAAGGGATGTGTTTAGGCCTTGTGGATAGATAGATGTGAAGTTTTTGTCTTCAGGCTCTATGAAGATATGGTGGCTGTCTTTGTCTTTAAATCTCATGACTTTATCTTCAATTGAGGGGCAGTATCGTGGCCCTGAACCTTTAATGATTCCGGAATAGAGAGGCGATCGCTCTAGGTTCGATAGAATGATGTTGTGTGTTTCTGTTGTTGTTCTGGTGAGGTGGCACGGGAGTTGGTTTTTATAGTGTGTATTGTAGTTTGTTTTAAATGAGAAATGTAGGAATTCATTATCTCCGGGCTGAAGCGTCATTTTTGTGTAGTCTATGGTGCTGTGCTCGAGGCGGGGTGGGGTGCCTGTTTTTAGTCGGCCTAGTCGGAAGTGTTTTCGTAGGCTTTGGGATAGGGATTCTGCGGGAGCTTCATCTACTCTTCCCCCCGGTGATTGGTCTAGTCCTGTGTGCATAATTCCGTTTAGGAAAGTTCCTGTTGTGATAACGACAGATTTTGAAGCTATATCTTTGCCGCTTTTTGTTTGGATCCCAATGACTGTTTCACCCTCAAAGAGGAGCCCATATACTTCTTCTGAACATAATGTGATATTGGGGTCTTCGCTGATGCGTGTTTGCATGTGGGTTTTGTAGTCGTATTTGTCGTTTTGTGAACGTAAACATTGAACGGCTGGGCCTCTAGATCTATTGAGTATTTTTATTTGTATGCTTGTGAGATCTGCGGCTCGGCCCATTTCGCCACCTAAGGCGTCGATTTCTGCTACGATTTGTCCTTTTGCAGGCCCGCCGATGGAGGGGTTGCAAGGCATCCAGCCGATTTTATCGGGGTCTATTGTGCAAAGCGTTACTTTACAGCCTAACCTAGATGCTGCCAGCGACGCTTCTACCCCTGCGTGGCCTCCTCCGATGATGATGACGTCTGTATGTATCATAATGTGTGATTGTAGGGTGCTGCTGGTGCTTAGGCAAGTGTTTGTGTTTTGGGGGTGATCAATCTATGGCCCAGAGCATCGTGCTTGACGCTCTGGGTGTGTTCTAGATGTTAAGGTTTGGAAATAGGGAGTCTAAGTTAAATCTTACTCCCATAGAATACGTTTCTGTAAACTTATCATTTTCGTAATAGTCACGTTTGATGTGAATGACATAGTCCCATGCCTTTGCCGTGCGGTACAAAATATCCATTTCTAGTGTTTTGTCGTCATTTCCTTGGTAGGGCACGGTGTAGTTGATAACCCCGACTGTGTCTCCAATGCGCTTCCATCCTAAGGATGCTGTTGTAAGGTTTTTGTCTTCATACTTTTCGTACATAGCCCCAATTTTGAAGTGTCCATTCATGAAGCTAGACGCTGCTGATACTAAGAATCCGTTGACTGAATCAGTGCCTGTATCTGCGAAGTCAAACGATGTACTTTCATATCCTTTGTTGAAATAGCCTGGTACGAACCCAGCGCCTAACAGTCTGTACTCAGCTCTGTAGTCGAGTTGGTTGAAAAATGTTCCTCTGATACCAGCAGACCCACCTGTTTTGACAGTGTTAAAGTCGTCGCCATCTAGTTGCGCGGCTTCTGTGTAGAGCGTTAGGAAATCTCCAGCTACAGGGGCCGAGATGTCGATAGCCGTTCCTTGAATTTCAGGTCTTGTGATTGTATTACCTAAGAATTCTTCGTCGATACCGTCTGTGTCAGAAATATGTGTAAGTCCAACAATGATAGGGCTTCCAAAAATGGGGCTTGTATCAAGCGCTTGATAGGCGATGCGACCACCCCGGATTCCGCTGCCGGTTTGAAGTCCTTCGAGTTTTACTTTTTTGATTGTTCCATATGCGTGAAGTCCTGCTTTTTCTGTTGTCATGACAGTTGTGCCAAAGTTTCCAGAATCGTAGTTGTCCATTAAGAGACCTTGGCCCATAGTGAGGTGTTTGAGTCGTCCCCATTTGAATCCATGTCTTTTTTTATAGTCGTAGCCGATGTGTCTAAGAGTCACCCACTGTAGGCCGTGGTCGGAGGCTACGTTTGAAGGTGTATAAAGGTTAATATCTAGGCCAATATCGATAGGTCCGAGTTTAAGATCAGGGCTTATCCCTACTTTTAGTAGTGTGTCGTTACCTACTTGTACTAAAGATAGTCCACCTGTAGTGCTGTCTCCTTCAAAATCCTCCAAATCATAGTGGACGGCTGCTTGAATGGGTAAGCTCATGCAAAGCCATATACTCAATAATGCGCTTAATAAGTGTTTTGTTTTCACGTTATACTCCTTGGTGTTTTTTTATAAGGATAAAGTATCGTGAAGGGGAATGCTAGTTGTATATCTTAAGTTCCTTTTTTTTGTTTTTTTTAATGCCTAATTATGTCTAATTTGAATGTGGGTTAAAAATAAAGTGAAATTTTTTTAAAAAACACACGATAACTATATATCTACTAATTTTAAGAGACGATATTTGGAGGAAATTATGAGTTTACATACAGCTTACTCGGGGGAAGGTTTTCGTGGAGGGGCTCATTATCGTCGATTAAATGAGAAAGGTCTGAGGGGTGTCAATGCTTTGCAATTAGAGTCACCTGTTCAGCCGGAGGGAGATTTAAAGGAAAAGGCCTTTGATTCTTCTGTGTGTACTGACGCCCCCTTTCGTACGCCAGTTGCATCAGGGCAAGTATTAAGAGAATATGGGGAGCTTCCTTCTATTATAAAAAAGGGTAGAGAAGGTTTTTGTGCGCCACTTACTCCTATGAAATTTTCCGGTGTAAATTTGGATAGATCTCTTGCTCTTGCAGCAAAAGAAGGGCTTGAAGAAGCTTATAGTATTGTGGAGATGGACGGTGCTCTTGATAAGAATCAGGAGTTGTGTGGTCTTTGCAAGGGGTTGTTTTTTTGTGGTTTGGTCAATGAAGCTGTTGAAGTTACCGGTCTAATTTCTAATGATGTCCTGAAAAATATATTGTTTTCACGTTTCAGTTTGGCTTTGGCCAAGAAGAAGGATTTTGCTAGTGCAAACGATATTGCTAGTCGCATTTCTAATGGGATTCAGAAGAGTGAGGCTATTCAAAACATTAGTTTCTATTTATAAGTATTACATAACAAATGGATGGCAAAATGATGGCGGGTTTATACGCTCATACTGAGTTTAAAAAACTTTAAAATTTGTATTTTAGGTTTATGTCGTTTTTTGCTCCCGCATTTTTTTGCTGTAGCCAATCCCTGCAATATCATCGAGGAATTTCATGTCTTCTTTTTCCATTATTCTTTTCCATTTCTCACGCGTTTTTTCGCGATCTTTTTCTATTATTTTTCTTTCTTTTAACGCCTGGTTTAGTTTTTCGCGTTGGGCGTCTCTGGCTTTTTCAGCATTTTCTCGGACTTCAATTTGTTTTTGGACCTCTTCTTTGAGAGTGTCTAGTTGATGTTTTCTAAGTTGTATCATGTTCATGCCTGGGAAGTTTGTTCCTGTCATAAGTTCCTGTAGTTCAAGGTAGGCTTGGGCTTGGATGGCTTTTATTTTTGCTTCTTTTCTCTTCTCTTCTAGTACTTTTTCTTCTGCTTTTTGAAACTTTTCTTGTTCTTGTTTTTCTCTTATTTTCCGGACCTTTAAGAGTGTTTCTAGAGAATAGACAAAGCGTTTCCCTTTTTCAGCTTTACTCATTCATTAAAGAGGGTTTTGATACTTTGTACCGTTGTATCAAAGGCTTCGTTGCTATCTGTTCCTTGCCGAAGTATGGCGTTTACGCCGTCTATTTTGTCTATCGCATTGTCTATTTTGGGGTTACTGCCTTTGACATAAGCTCCGATATTTATGAGATCTTCAGCTTCTGTATATCGAGCCAGAACTTCTCTTAGATTCCCTGCTGCGCTTATATGTTCTTTTGTGTTTACGACTGAGAAAAGTCGACTGACGCTGTGTCCGATATCGATGCAGGGGTAGTGGTTTTTGGCGGCTAGATCTCGAGATAAAACCATATGACCATCTAATATTCCTCGCGCAGCATCTGCGATAGGTTCGTCCATATCGCCACCATCAACGAGGACCGTGTAGATAGCTGTAATCGTGCCTTTTTCTGAGGTTCCTGCGCGTTCCATAAGCCTGGGTAACATAGCAAAAACTGAGGGTGTGTATCCTTTTGTCGTTGGTGGCTCGCCTGTTGCGAGTCCAATTTCGCGTTGGGCCATGGAAAATCGAGTCACCGAGTCCATCATGAATAGGACGTTTTTACCTTGATCTCTAAAATATTCAGCGACAGCTGTACCTACTAACGCACCTTTTAGTCTGATAACGGGGGGTTGGTCGGAGGTTGCGCAGATGACGACTGATTTTTTTAGACCTTCTTCACCAAGTGATTCTTCGATAAAATCTTTGACTTCTCTCCCCCGTTCACCCACTAAACTGATAACATTGATGTCTGCTTCGCAGTTTCTCGCGAGCATACCCATGAGCGTGCTTTTTCCTACTCCAGAACCCGCAAAGATGCCTATTCTTTGACCTCTACCTAATGTAAGCAATCCGTCTATGGCTTTGACCCCTGTTTTAAGCGGTTCTGTGATGCGGGGGCGTTTAATTGGGTCTGGGGGATCTTGGTCGATGGGATATGTTTCTTCGTACTCAAGCTCACCTTTTCCATCCATGGGCTCGCCAATGCCATTTAAAATACGACCTAATAACTTAGGGCCTACTTTGACTTCTATTGGGCTACCTGTGGCGTAAACACGACTTCCAGGGCGAATCCCATTGGTTTGGCCTAATGGCATAAGGAGGACGTATTCTTCTTTAAATCCAACAACTTCAGCTAGGATTTCTTTCTCTTTTTCGATGATGATTCGGCAGAGTTCGTTTATGGAAACGCCTTGTACTTGGGCTTCAATCACGAGGCCCACTACTTTGACCACTTTGCCTACAACTTGAAGAAGGTCTGTGCTTTTTATTGTATGGAGATATTGGTCGAGAGACTGCTCATTAATGGGCATTTTTATCGGTATAGGTTTTGATTAACGCGTTTTCTATGATGCTTAGTTTTGTACTGATACTTGAGTCGATATATCCGAGATTTGTTTCTATAACACAGCCACCTTTTGAAATGTTTGTGTCACTTTTTATATCTAATTGCTTATAGTCAGATAATTGTTTTCTAAAGGTTTCTTGATACTCGTTTACAAACTTAATATCTGAGGGGTTTACTTTAATAATGACTTTGTCCTTATCTGTTACTTTCGCTAGGGCTTCTTTTAAGATGTTTTGGAAGACGGATGGATTGTTTTCCATTTCGGTTTGAATAATTTTTTTTGCAATTTCAATACTCAGTTTTAACAATGGAGCTTCGGAGTCTCGGATTAATTGGTCTCTGTCTTTTACTGCATTGTTAATTGTGATGCGAAGTTCTTCAGATAGGTTTTTAAATTTAAATTTCCCAGAAGCTACTCCTTCTTCATAACCTTCTTTGAAGGCTTGTTTTTTGAGGATTTCTTTTTCCTGGTCTAACTGAGCTAACATGTCTGTCCGTTGTTTTTGTTTTTCATTTTCTAAGGCAGTTTGGTGGTTTTTTTCCATAAGGGCTATGGCTATTTCTGGTTTAGGGTTTGCTATTTTTTCTAGGACGGGGGCACTTTGTTTAGGGGATTCTTTTTGATGTGTTTTTACACACCCTAGAGTAATAGGGGCGCCTTCTTGTGAATCTTTGATTAGTGTCTTGGGCGAATAGAATGTATTTTTTTTAGTAGGCGTTGAGGGTTCTGCCGATTGGTGATCGGGATATGCTTCACTTAGGAGCTTCTCATTTTTATTGTTTTTATTAGTGTCAAATATATGACGTTTAAATATTGGCATAGTATTAGTATTGTACCTAAAAAATAGTATTTTTGCGATGTAGGTCTATTTTTTTACTTTTTTTATCCCTCTGTGATACACTCTATCTATGCTTCATTATCCCCATATCGATCCTATTGCGTTGCAGGTTGGCCCGGTGGCTATTCGCTGGTATGGATTGGCCTATGTTGCTGGTTTTGTATCGGCCTACTTTTTTTTAAAACGGGTGCTTATCGACTCTCTTTCTTTGTCATCGGATGATGTGTTGGATTATTTTTCTTACGCTGTGGTGGGTGTCATTTTTGGCGGCCGTTTTGGTTATGTTTTGTTTTATGATTTTCTGTATTTTATGGAGTATCCAGGCTCTATTTTTTATTTTTGGCAGGGTGGAATGAGTTATCATGGTGGGGCTATTGGGGCTATGATTGGGACTGTCTTGTATGCGAGGCGGAAGGGTGTCTCTGCCTGGAGGTTGTTGGATCTCTTGGGTATATCAAGTACATTTGGTTTGTTTTTTGGACGTTTGGCTAATTTTGTGAATGGAGAGCTTTATGGTCGAGTGACTAGCTTTGAGTGGGGGATGGTTTTTCCTGGTGGTGGGGATTTACCACGTCACCCTTCTCAGTTGTATGAAGCTTTTTTTGAAGGGGGTGTTCTTTTTTTTCTCTTATTTTTAGGCCTTAAATATAAAGAACTTAGGGAAGGGCAACTGTTTGGATTGTATGCATTTGGCTATGGATTTTTTAGATTTTTTATAGA
This sequence comes from uncultured Candidatus Marinamargulisbacteria bacterium, assembly GCA_938082985.1. Classification (GTDB taxonomy): domain Bacteria; phylum Margulisbacteria; class Marinamargulisbacteria; family CALLLO01; genus CALLLO01. Next base: position 11,210 of record CALLLO010000107.1, read on the forward strand.
ATATACGCGAGAACCTGATCCTCATTTAGGCTTTGTTTTTGCTTCTTTTTCAATGGGGCAAGTATTGTGTGCGTGTATGGGTGTTAGTGGCTTAATCATCTTTTTTGTGAATCGAAAGCCAAGAAAGTGAACGTTTAAGAGAGGCTTTTTTCAGCTTCGAGTGCGGCCATACATCCAGATCCTGCTGCGGTAATGGCTTGCCTGTATGTTTTGTCTTGTACATCTCCTGCAGCAAACACACCAGGTAGGTTTGTCTGTGTTGTTCCTGGTTTTGTGATGATGTATCCGCTCTCATCGCAGTCGATTTGTCCATTTAAAAAACGGGTGTTGGGCGTGTGTCCGATGGCGTAAAAGAGGCCGTTTGCGTCTAAGAGTGATTCTGTGTTTGTTTTATTGTTTTTTATACGGACTTGTTGAAGCGCTTTGTCACCTAGTGCTTCTATCGTCTCTGTGTTCCAGAGAATGTCTATGTTTGGGTCTTTTAACACACGCTCTTGCATGATTTTAGATGCTCGCAGTGTATCTTTTCTAACAATGAGGGTGACCTTGCTGGCGTATTTTGTTAGGAAATGTGCTTCTTCACACGCTGAGTCTCCACCTCCGACGACAATTAATGGTTTGTTCCTAAATATTGGGAGTGCGCCATCACAGACAGCACATGCGGACATGCCTCGTTGCCAAAATGTGTCTTCGCCTTTGATGTTTAACCGTTTGGCTGTGGCGCCAGTTGAGATGATTATGCTATCTGTTGTGAACGTGTCTGCGCCTACAGTTACCGTATAAGGTCGGTTTTTTAAGTCTATGGAATCTACTGTTAGTGTTTCGATTTTTGCACCACAATTAATGGATTGTTCACGCATGTTTATCATGAGCTCTGTGCCACTGATTCCATTTGGAAATCCTGGGAAGTTTTCAACTTCGGTCGTTGTTGTTAATTGTCCTCCAGCGGCTACTCCTCCTGCATAAAGGCCTTCAAACAGAAGAGGAGAGAGCAAGGCTCTTGCTGTGTATATCGCGGCGGTGTGTGCTGCTGGGCCAGATCCTATGATAATTACTTTTTCATGTTTTTGCATAATTTACTCCTTAATTTGCTTGAAAGAAATTTAATAATTTCTCGTTAGATTCGTTGTCTTTTGGTTCCTTGCTTTTGAATAAACCTCGCTGGGGGCGGTCGTTATCTTTTGGTTCCGATCCTTTCCAGAACTTTTCAATGCTGACTTTTTCTGTTGGGCTAAACTCTGTAGCTAGTTTGCCAGTTTCCCAGTTTATTTTTCGTTGTACGAGTCCGCGTGGGCTTTGAAAATTTTGTGCGGGTACGCCTTTAAGTGCTTCTATCATGTACTCTCTCCACATTCTTGCGGGCACCCATCCCCCTGTTATTTTGTATGTTGGAGAATTGTCGTCATTGCCTACCCATGCTGCCGTTACAATTTGTGGAACAAAGCCTACAAACCAGGCATCTCTATAGTCTGATGTTGTTCCTGTTTTTCCTGCAATTGGTCTGGGTAGCTTAGCTCCTTTTCCTGTTCCGTAGTTGACTACGCCTCTCATCATTTCTACAAGTGTGGCGATGAGGTTTTTATCAAACACTTTTTCATTTTTTACGTTATGTTGAAACAGTACAGTGCCATCTCTATCTTCAATACGGACAATCCCTGTTGGCTCGGATCGATACCCTTTGTTAGCAAATACGCCATAAGCAGCCGCGAGATCTATCATGGTGGTTTCCATCGCGCCTAGGGGAAGAGATAATATAGGTTTTAATGGGGCCTTTATTCCAATTTTTTTTGCCGTATTCATCATGTGTTCAGGTCCTATAAGGTAGTTTAGTTTTATGGAAACTCCGTTTACTGATTTTTCTAGTGCTTTTCTAAGAGGGATGGGCCCTAAATATTCTTGGGTGTAATTTTGAGGGCTATAAGGGCCTTCTATAGTGTTGAAAGTGACGGGGCTATCGTCGATGATGCTTCCAGGGGAAAAGCCTTTTTCTAAGGCTGTTAAATAAATGAAAGGTTTGAAGGCGGATCCTGGTTGTCGTTTTGCTAGGGTAGTTCTGTTGAATTCATTCTTTTTAAAATCATAGCCACCAACCATGGTTTTTATGTAGCCAGATCGAGGGTCTATGGAAAGGAGGGCGGCCTCTTGGTAGTTAAGACTTGGAACTTTTTTACCTCGGACCCATTTAGGGGTTTGTCCATATTCTACCCATTTTTTCACGACTTTTTCGCCATGTGCTTGGAGTGTGTAGTCGAGGGTTGTAAATACCTTGAGCCCTGAGGTATAGACGGATTCTTCCCCATACATTTCGATAAGTTGCTTGATGATATAAGCTGTGAAGTAGGGGGCTTTATGTCTAAATCTTTTTCTTTCTGCTATTTGTATGTCCGCGTTATAAGCTTCGACTCTTTCTTCATATGAAATTAAGTCTCGTTTTTCCATAGAGCGGAGGACTGTTTTTTGTCGGTTTTTTGCCAGTCTAAAACTTCGAATTGGGCTGTAAAGTTCTGGCCCTGTGAGTAGCCCAACTAACATGGCTGATTCTCCAAGTGTAAGATCTAGCGCATGTTTGTCAAAATATAGTTTACAGGCCGCTTCTATTCCATATGCGTTGTGGCCCCAGTAGACTTGATTGAGGTACATTTCTAAAATCTCTGTTTTAGTGTATTTTCGCTCGATTTGAACAGCTAAAATAGCTTCTGCTACTTTTCGACTAAGTTTACGACGTCTGTTAAGAAAGAGATTTCTTGCGAGTTGTTGGGTGAGAGTACTTCCCCCTTGGACGAATGCTCCTGCTTTAATATCTACATACAAGGCTCTAGCGATACCCTTAAAGTCTAGCCCATGATGTTTGTAGAAATTGGAATCTTCAACAGCTATAACGGCTTTTTGTAGAATGGGAGATATTTTTTCTATTGGAATACGGATACGATTTTCTTCGAGATGTAGTTCGGCTAGGATAACGCTGTCTTCAGAGTATATCTTGGTTGTTTCTGCTGGGATGTAGGTGCTGATTTTTTCTACATCGGGTAAGTCTTGGGCTATAATATAAACAAATATGCTAAGGGCTAGGGCGCCAAATACTGTACAGATAACAGAAAAAAGCGCTAGTTTTTTTAAAAAGCCTACTGTTTTTCTTTTTCTGTTTTTGGAGACTTGGTTAAGGGCCCCTACTGAACGTCTAGACTTTGACTTGGAAACTCTCCCTATGGAGTGGCGACTTCTGAATATCATTTATTACCTTAGTTTATATGAATTATAGCTAGAGATTGTACCATACGATTTTAGGCTGGCCTAGCTAAAAGATTTCGGTGTACACTAGCTTTATGAGCATAAAATTATTAGATTTATTTAAACGTGGCCTAGTACAAATAGTCCCAGAAAATGTCCTTCATAGCCTTTTGAATTCTAATGAGCCGCTGTTAATAAAGTTTGGTGCGGATCCGTCTGCGCCGGATCTCCACTTTGGGCATTGTGTTGTACTTAAGAAACTTCGGATGTTGCAGGATATGGGGCACAGAGTACAGTTTGTTATTGGTGATTTTACAGCGAGGATTGGAGATCCTACAGGGAAATCTGAAACTAGAAAGGCCTTGACTGAAGAGGATGTGAGGGCAAACGCCGCCTCTTATCAAGAACAAGTGTTTAAAATTTTGGATCCTGGTAAAACTGACCTTGTGTATAACTCATCATGGTTAGGCGTTTTGACGGCGTCTGAGATGATTGGTTTGTCGGCGAGGTATACGGTGGCTCGGATGTTAGAGCGAGATGATTTTAGTAAACGGTTTAAATCTAATCAGTCGATTAGCGTACATGAGTTTTTGTACCCCTTGTTGCAAGGTTATGATTCGGTTGTATTGAAAAGTGATATAGAAATGGGAGGCACGGACCAAACCTTTAATCTTTTAATGGGGCGACATCTTCAACGTGAATATGGCTGTGATAAAGAACAGGCGATTATCACGGTTCCTATTTTGGAAGGCCTTGATGGCGTACAAAAAATGAGTAAGTCTTTGAATAATCATATTGGGATTATGGATAGTCCTAAAGAGATGTTTGGAAAGACGATGTCCCTACCGGATGACAAGATTATTCGTTACTTTTCTTTATTAACGGATATGTCTGATTTTGAGCTCGAGGATATGCGTACAAAGATGTCCTCAACAGGGGTTAATCCACGAGATTTTAAAATTGAGTTAGCTAAATGTTTAATTTGTATGTTTTATGAGACAAGTGACGCTGAAGAAGCTGAAGAAGAATTTAAACGGGTATTTGCCAAGGGTTTGGTTCCTGAGGATATCCCCGAGGTGGTCGTTACAGAAGAGTCTGTTTTTTTATTGGGGCTTCTTATAGAGCAAAAGTTGGTCGTGTCTAAAAAAGAGGGTCAACGGTTGATGCAGGCTGGAGCCGTAAGCGTGGATGGTGAGAAGCAACTGAATTTTAGATATATGTTGGCTGTGGAAGGTGAGCAAGTCGTGAAAGTTGGTAAGCGTAAATTTTTGAAAGTGGTCAAGGCGATATGACAGAAAGAAAACTCTTGGTGACAAGTGCCTTGCCGTATGCGAATGGTAGTATTCATATCGGACATTTGGTGGAGTATGTTCAGACGGATGTATGGGTGCGTTTTCAGAAAATGATTGGGAATCGATGTCACTATGTGTGCGCGTCGGATACGCATGGCACGCCTATTATGATTAACGCTAAGAAACAGGGCGTGACTCCTGAAGAATTAGTAGAAAGGTTTAGAGCAGAGCATCAAGAAGACTTTAAAAACTTTCATATTGATTTTGATTATTATGGGTCTACGAATTCGGAGTCTAACAGGGTGTTGTCGGAGAGCTTTTACGAAGCAGCGAAACGTAAAGGGGGCATAGCTATACGTGATGTAGCTCAACTCTATTCTGAAGTAGATGGCATGTTTTTACCGGATAGATTTGTGAAAGGAACGTGCCCTACGTGTAAAGAAGTTGATCAATATGGCGACTCGTGTGAAAAATGCGGAGCGACGTATAATCCGCAAGATTTGATATCACCGAAATCAGTTGTGTCTGGAGATACCCCTATCTTAAAAGAGTCGGTACATCATTTCTTTACATTATCTAAATTTGAGTCTGTGATTAAAGCGTGGCTGGATGCGGGTGTTGTTCGAGAAGAAGTTCGAAAGAAGCTTGGAGAATGGTTTGAGGAAGGGTTAAAGGATTGGGATATTTCGAGAGATGACCCGTATTTTGGGTTTAAGATTCCTGGGACCGATAATAAGTATTTTTATGTATGGTTGGACGCTCCTGTTGGTTATATTTCGTCTACGCTAGATTGGAGTAAAGATGCGACCCTTACTGACGAAATTTGGAAAGGAGACGACTGGGAAGTTCATCATTTTATAGGTAAGGATATTTTGTATTTTCATTGTTTGTTCTGGCCTGCGATGTTGGCTGCTGCAGAGTATGCGATGCCTACGAAGGTTAATATTCATGGGTTTTTGACGGTGAATGGCGAGAAGATGTCTAAGAGTCGTGGCACTTTTATTATGGCTAAGACGTATTTGGAACATGTGGACCCTGAATTTTTGAGATATTACTATATTTCTAAGCTGTCTTCCCATATAGAAGATATTGATTTGAATTTAGAAGACTTTGTTTTTAAAGTTAATTCTGATGTTTTAGGCAAATTCATTAATATAGGCAGTCGTTTGGCTTCTATTGTATATAAGAAGTGTGACTCGACATTAACGCGTTCAGATACAGAAGGTGTCGCTTTACTTGATGAGCTTTTGGCTGAGGCGGAAAACGTGAAAGTACTTTATGAGGCTTTAGAGTATAGCAAGTGTATGAAGTTGATTATGGGCTTGGCGGATAAGGTAAATAAATATATAGATGCGACTACGCCTTGGGCTTTGGTTAAAGAAGATAAAGAAGCAGCGGCGTCAGTATGTACGACTGGTTTGAATGCTTTTCGTATTATCGCGACATATTTGTCTCCTGTTTTACCGAGGATAACTCATGATATTGCGATTTTCTTGAGTCTTGAGTCCCTGAAATGGACGGATTTGGGGACTCATTTAAATGAACATGTGATTCAAAAGTATGCACATTTGGCTAAACGTCTTGAGTTAGAGGATGTTCAGAAGGTGATTCAGGTTTAGTTATAAATTGCCCTTATTTAACGTTTATTAAGAATACTTTTCAGACTGTGGGAGAGCGGGTGAGAGGATGTAGAACGTATTCAACATTAAAAGGATTTCAGGGATATGCCAGCTGTGTGGAAATGGGACGCCTGAGAATTGGAGTAGTGTGAGTAACCAAAAAATGAGGGTGGGCCTTCGGATGTATTTGAAGCCGATGATTTGGTTTGAGATTCTATTGTGAGGATAGGCAAGCGTGCTGACCATAAGGGCCGATACGATAAGGCTGCTGATGACTATGTTAATCGGAGAGCTTAGAAATGGGGCGGCTGCAACGATAGAAATGATAGTAGCGCCTCCTGGCGAAGGGTATCCGTCGAAGTAGTCGGAGTGCCCCGCTGCGTTAAATCGTTTTAGGCGGTAATGGACTGAGCCATAGAAAATTGCGCCTAGTACGAGGCCTATGAGTGTTCCGTATGGAAGTGCTGAGCTGCTTAAGTAGGTGTATATTAAGATACCTGGCGCGATGCCGAATGTGATGAAATCTGCTTTGGAATCTAACTTGGCTCCAAAATTAGAAAAAACGTCAAGTTTTCTGGCTAATTTACCGTCGAGTGCATCGAAGAGGACACCGGCGAGGATGAAAGCGGCGGTGTTGACGTAGTTGTGCTGGAAGGCTTGGTGGATGGCGCCGAAGCCACAGAGTAGGTTTATCACTGTTATAGTGTTGGGGATGAGGATGGTGAATGTTTTTTTTGCTTTTACTCTATCGTTGTTATGTTTCTGAAGTGTGCGGCTCCATAGGAACTTGAAGAGGTAGTCTAAAAAGGAGAGTACTGTTGCAAGAACCATGAGCCAGATGAGACTTTCGAAGGCCCAGTTTGGCCAGTTGTGTACCCAGTTGAACAGAGTGTTTATGGGTTTTAGATAAAAAGGAGCCTCTAAAATATCTAAGGGCATTCTGGCCATGAGGATTCCGCAGACGGGAAGGGTGATGCCTGTTTTTATTTTGCCCCACATACTCGCGTCGATGATGATGCCGTGTTTGGCGGCGAAAACCCGTAGGCCCATGATGGCAAACTCGCGAGATAGGATGACGAAGACGGGGAAGGGGTTTATGGCGTGCATACTTAGGAGGGGGAGAAAGACGAGAACTAATATTTTATCTGCGAGGGGGTCTAGTATTTTCCCTAAGTCGCTGACCATATTATATTTTCTAGCGACCCAGCCATCGAGAAGGTCGGTAAAAGCGATAAGGGTGTAGAGGAGGATGACCCAGATGGCGGTGATATTAGTCGTATAAGGCGTAAACCAAAAGATAGCCCCGACACCTACTATACGACTCATGGTGATGATATTTGCTAGGTTTTTTTTTTCTGAAAACATAATTTAGTATAACGTGAATGTATCTGTTGAGGACAGACTCTATATAATTTTTCCTGAGTTTCGTCTTTTGACGTCATCTTCCCAGCTCATTTTTTGGTTGTGACTCATGGATCCTTTTCGTTTGATGCGTGTGTGTCCCATATCGAGCGTTTGGATATTTAATGTGGAGTTTGGATAGGGGTTTGGAATTTTCATGTCGGAGACCATAATGGATAGGGTGTGCACGGATTTTTTCTTTTTTTCTACTTTTTGCCCAAGAAGTTTGATAAAGGCTTTCGATAATTTATTGAATTCTTGAAATATAGGTTTGGCTTTTTGTGCGTCTTGTTTACTGAATCGTTTTTTTCTTTGTCGGCTATTTGCCATTATCCACCCTCTTTCTGTTTATCAACGATTCCTTGGTAGTATATTTCTTTGTCGTCTAAAAATTTCAAGTCTCTTTGTAGTGTGCTTATGGTTTTTGCATTTCTTATAAACTCTTCAATAACTTCTCTGTCTTCAGGTGCTAATTCACTGAGATCCATGTTCTCGACCATTTGCATGAGAAGATTGAGCTTTTCTTTGAATGCTTTTTCTTTTCTTTTCTTTTTCTTAACTTGGTCAATGTCTTCGTTTTGGGATGCGGCTAGTGCTGCAGCTGTTTCGTCGATGTGGGTAAAAAATTCTGGTTTTGCGGCTTGGGCTGTAGTTTTGCCACCTTGGATACGTCCTTCTTGTTTTCCTAAATCTGTTTTAGCGGACCCTGCGTGAAACGCGACTTCATCAGAACTATCCATGAGATCTACCATGAGGTCTTGGACGGATTGCATGGTTGCCATTATCCTTACAGCGCTAGAATTGGAGTTAGCTCCATTTGCACTTGCGGCTGCCCCAGTGGCACCTACATTCACGATTGTTTTCTCTTACGTATCATAGTTGTAGTATACCTGTCATTGAGTTCAATTTAAATCCCTATGTAAGTATAGCGATTTTTCTTTATTTTCCAATACAAAAACGATCGAAAATATTATCTAAAAGTTCTTCTGTAAGACTGTCTCCGGTGAGTTCTCCGAGTTGCTCTATAATGTGTCGTACATGTGGAGAAAGCATGTCGTCTAAATGGGCCTGCTTGATGTGCGAAAGAAGCTGTGTGACGCTGGTGTGCAGCCCTTTGAAGCATTGGACTTGTCGTATGTTACAAATGTAGTCCATGTCGATGCTATCGCTTTTGTGAATGAACTCAGTATGAATAGTGTTCTTTAATAGTTGAATACTGTCTTTTACAAGCGCTGACGTGCTTAATGTTTTGGAAACTTGAAAGTTATCAAGGTGTTGAGTTTTGATGGAGTTGGGTTTATCTGCTTTATTGAGTAGGATATAAATATTTTTCTTTTTACGGATTGCGGCATACACTTTATGGTCATTTTCGTTAAGGGGGCTGGCGCTATCTAGTGTCCATAATATGAGGTCTGATTTGTCGATGAGATCTTTTATTTTTTGCATGCCCAGATATTCTATGGTGTCGGTGGAATCTCGAAGTCCTGCTGTGTCGCAGAGTTTGACTGTGATACCGCCTAGTTGGATAGACCCTTCTATGTAATCTCTGGTCGTTCCTTCGATGTCAGTGACAATGGACCTTTCTTTTCCTAAAATAGCGTTAAAGAGGGAGGATTTTCCTACATTTGGTTTTCCTACTATTAGGACCTTGAGTCCTTCTTTAATAAATTCTCCATAATCTTGAAGTGTGATGACCGTGTCGATATCTTGTTTTAGCGTTTTGAGTGAGCGTGTTACTTCAGATCTATCTAGGGGGTCCACTTCATCAGGAAAATCGATAGAGGCTTCTATCTGTTCTAGAATTAGCATGAACATTTTTCTGTAGCCTTGTATTTTTTTTTGTAGGTGTCCGCTTAAATGGGTGAGTGCGACGCGGTGGGACTTTTCTGAGTCAGAATGAATAAGATCTATAACGGATTCGGCCTGGGAGAGGGAGAGCTTTCCGTGGAGGAATGCACGTTTTGTGAATTCTCCTGGGCCTGCAAGACGGGCACCTAGGCTGATACAGGCGCTTAAGATTTCTTTTTGGACATAGGGACTTGCGTGCCCTTGGATCTCAATAACATCTTCGCCAGTGTAGGAATGAGGGTTTTTAAAGTAAAGAATGACGGCGTCGTCTATTTGTTTATTTGTTTGGGGGTGTCGGATTTTTTCGAAATGGGCATATCGAGCTGTGAGCTCGGGTTTCCCACATAATATTTTTACGATAGAGAGGCTTTGATCACCAGATAAGCGGATGATACCAATCCCGCCCGTACCCATTGGGGTAGCTATGGCGGTAATGGTGTCTAGCGAAAGGCTCGACATTAACGTCTGGCTAGGACTACCTTACGTGTGTTTCCGTCGCCTTCACTAAAGCTTTTAATTGTGGAATCGTTTTCGAATAACAGATGAATAGAGCGTCTTTCTGCTGAATTCATTGGATCTAATTCTAATTCGTCACCTGTGGCTTTTACTTCTTCAGCTGCTTTTAGGGCTTTGTCTTTGAGTTGAAGAAAACGTTTGCTTCGGTAGTCCGCTGCGTCAATCATAATACGCACAGGCGTAGAATATTTTCTGATGATGAAATGTCTAAGGAGTGTTTGAAAAGATTCTAGTGTAGAACCTCCTTTACCTATAATCCGTCCTGCATCGTCACCTGTATCATATACTTCAAGAAATATTTTGTGGTTTTCACGTTTTTTCCCACGTACTTTCCCCTCAAATCCAGCCAGTTGTAACATGGATTCAAAGCTTTTAACCGCGTAGTCTTCCATTTCTGCTGTGGCGATGTGTTGCTTTCTTTCTGAGCGACCTTTGTTTCCGGTCCCTGATACTGTATTTGTTTTTTTTGCTTTTTGTACAGTGCCTTTTTCTTCTTCAGAAATAGATAACCACCCTTTTAAAAAATTGAAAAATCCTTTTTTTGACATAATTGACTCCTTTTTATGCTTGTATTATTTCTTGTTTTTTTGGTTTTAAGGCCGCGATTTGTTGTATCGTTGACAATATCGTTGATACCGCCCAATACAACAATACTCCAGATGGTAACTGAAGTCCAAAAACAAGAATCATGATAGGGGACAGCAGCAAAAATTTCTTTTGTGCGGGGTCTACCATGATTAATTTTTGTGACCAGTAAGTAAAACCGGCTAAGACAACTGGGAGTATCCACGTGGCGTCTGGAACAGAGAGATCTGTTAGCCAGAAAGATAAAAAGCCTGCGTTTATGCCTTCAGCGTGAATCATTGTGTTGAAGGTGTCTCCCATAATAGTTGAGTAGATAGCGAGGAAGAATGGGATTTGGATAACCATGGGAAGACAACCGGAAAGTGGGTTTACACCATGTTTTTTATACAGGCTCATCATTTTTGCTTGAAGTTCTTGAGGCTTATCTTTGTGTTTTTCTCTTAGTTTTTGAAGTTCAGGGTTGATGTCCTGCATAGCTTTCATAGACTTATATTGTTTTTGAGTGAGAGGATAGAAAAGTGCTTTGATGAGCATCGTTACTAGGATAATAGCGATACCGTAGTTAGCGTATATATTCTCGTAGCAGAACTGTAGCATGGGTATCATGATTGAGTTGGCGAGTGCTTTGATTGGTCCGAATTCCATTGTTATTTACTCCTTACTGGGTCCCAGCCACCTTGGTGGAAGGGTTGACATTTTAATATACGGATAAGACTTGCGACTAGTCCTTTTATTAGTCCTTTTTTTTCTAGGGCGTCTTTGGTGTACTGCGAGCAGCTCGGAGAGAACCTACAACTGGGGATTAAAAAGGGGGATATTGCTTTTTGATAAAGGGTAATTAATCTGAGTAAAAGACGTTTGATTAAGTTAGATATCACGTAGTAGGTCCTTATTTTTTAATGTTTGGCTTATATCTGTCTTAACGGAGTCGTAGTCTGTTTGATTGAGGCCACGTTTAGATATAAAGATGAGATCATAATGACTGGGAATAAGCGCTTGTAAATGTCTGTAAATTTCTTTCATCCATCGTTTACATTTGTTTCGTACGACAGCGTTGCCTACTTTCTTACTGCTTACAAATGCGAGTTTACGCTCTGTATCGCGTTTTTTATTATAATAAATAATGACATGTTTTCCAAAGCTCTTCTGATTTTTTGCAAAAATACTACTAAAATGAGATTTTTGCTGAATTCTACTGGTTTTTTGAGCTAAGGTGTAGCTGGGCAAGATTAGACAGCTAGTTTTGCGCGGCCTTTGCGACGACGATTATTCAGTACTCTACGTCCACCTACGGTTCTCATACGAACGAGGAATCCATGAGTTTTTTTACGTTTTCTGCTATTAGGTTGAAAGGTTCTTTTCATTGAGGGTTCTCCAGTATCGAGCTATTAAATTTAGGTTGGAAGTATACGAGGTTATGATTCGTTCGACAAGTCTTCGAAAAAACTCCTCTGGGACTTTTGTCTAAGGAGGTGGTCGATGATGACTAAGTTGGCCATAGCGTCGACGATAGGGATTGCGCGAGGAAGGACACAAGGGTCGTGACGGCCCTTCGCTTGGAGGGTGATGCTTTTTTTGTTTGTATCTATCGTGTCTTGGACTTTAAATATGGTGGCTGTTGGCTTGAATGCGACTTGGAAGGTGATGTATTCACCGTTGCTTATGCCCCCTTGGATTCCACCTGAATTATTTGTTTTGGTGCGAACGGTTTCTTTTTCTGCGTAGAAGGCGTCGTTATGTTCGCGGCCGGTCATACTAACAGAGTCAAAGCCAGAGCCTATTTGGAAGCCCATAGTGGCGGGGATGCTCATCATGGCTTTAGCGAGGTCTGCTTTTAGTTTGTCGAAAACAGGTTCGCCTAATCCGGCAGGTACTCCTCGGATGACCCCTGAGACGATACCGCCTAAAGAGTCTCCGTCTTTTCTGGCCTCTTCTATGCGTGTAATCATGAGTTTAGCTATCTCGGGGTCTGGGCATCTGACGATATTGGCTTCAATATCGTTTAAGGTTACGGTGTTGAGGTCCGCTGAGCCAATGAGAGTGTGGATTTGAGTGACACAGGAAAGGCTTTCTATATTTCTGAGAGATAATAATTTTTTGGCAATGGCACCTGCAGCAACACGACCTATAGTTTCTCGCGCACTGGATCTTCCACCACCTCTGTAGTCTCTGAACCCAAATTTGGCGTCGAAGGTGTAGTCAGCGTGAGAGGGGCGATAGATATCTTTGAGATGGTTGTAGGCTTTTGAGTTTTGGTCTTTGTTGGTGACGATTAGGGAGATGGGGGTGCCGGTTGTTTTACCTTCGAATATACCGGAGAGGATATCGACGGTGTCGCCTTCTTTTCGTGGGGTGCTGATTGTGCTTTGGCCTGGTTTACGTCTGTCTAGTTCCGCTTGTATTTCTTCTGCTGTAATGGGGAGTTGAGCCGGACATCCGTCGATAACAACACCCACGGCTTTCCCGTGAGATTCTCCCCAGGTAGTGATTTTAAATAGAGTTCCGAAACTACTAGACATTGAGGCTCTCCTTGGGTGTTTTTGCGTTGATTTGGATAGCGTGTACGCCGTCTTTTATTGGACCTGCAAGGTGTTTGTAGACTAAGCGGTGTCGTTGAATCCTGGTTTTTTTATCGAATATATCTGAGATTATAGTAACGGCGAAGTGGCTGTTGGTATGCTTGTCTATACCTTGGTGTCCAGCGTGACTGGCACTGTCGTCTTGGACGGTGACGTGAGAGGCATTGAGATGCTCCATGAGGAGTTGTGCTATGCGGTGTTTCATAGTGTAGAGAGTATCATTTTTTTTGTATTTCGTACAAAACGATGGCCGTAGTGGCCGCGACGTTGAGTGAGTCTACGAGTGGGTGTATGTCAATTTTCACTCTGTTTTCTTCGTTTATATGTGCCTCAGTCTCGTCGCTTATTCCGTTTTCTGAACCAAATATAAAGAGGGCTGGTTTTTTAATGGTGATATCGGATAGGGACTGTTTTGAGTTGGAGTCTAGCGTATATATATGTAGGTTTGGGTAGATGAAAAGAAGCTCCTTAAGAGATGCGTTTATGACGGGGGTTTTTTGAAGATGTCCGGCTGAGGCACGAATAGCTTCTGGGTTGTAAGGGTCGCAGGAATTAGGCGACAGAGCGATAAGGCTGCAGGAGAAAGCTGCAGCGTTACGTAGTATGGCTCCTAGGTTGTTGGGTTTACCTATGGTGTCTAAGAAAAGGATTGTGTCTGGCTCTTTTGGAGGCGTGGGTGTTTTTATTCTACATATAGCGAGAGCACCGAAGGATTGTTTGACGCTAGGTAGGGTTTGGAAGACGTCTTCTGTAACTTCTGTCGTTATGGTGTTGGGGTGGAGTTTGTCTTTAATAGAGGTGAGAGGGATGGCGTGGAGGATCTCTATGATATTTTCTGGGTTTTGGTCGAGGATATCTTCTATGAATAGTTGGTTTTCGAGGATGTATGCGCCTTCTTCTCGTCTATATTTAGAAGAAGCGAGGAGTTTTTTTATGTGTTTGGCCTTGTGATTTTCTTTACTTGTAATCATAGTTACTGCTCCTTAAGAAGTACCACGGCGTGAGCTGCGATTCCTTCACCTCGACCCGTAGGGCCCATTTTTTCATTGGTCGTCGCTTTTATAGACACTTGGTTTTTCTCACAGTTAAGAACGGTGGCTAGTTTTTCTTGTATGGCTGGGATGTGGGGTTTCATTTTAGGTTCTTCACAGATGAGAACACTGTCTATGTTTCCTATGACGTAGCCTTCTTTTTGGATGAGGGTGAGACAAGCGGATAATAATTTCAAGCTGTCGGCGTCTTTGTATGTCGGGTCTGTGTCGGGGAAGTGGGTGCCGATATCGCCGAGGGCGAGGGCTCCGAGCATAGCGTCGATGATTGTGTGAGTGAGGACGTCGGCGTCACTGTGACCGAGGAGGCCTTTTTCGTGGGGAATGCTTACTCCGCCTATAATTAAAGGCCGATTGTCAGCAAATGGGTGAGTGTCGTATCCGATTCCTATGCGCATGGGTAGATAATAACTGTATTTGCTCTCTTTTTCTATTAAAAACTTAGTTTATTTGTAGTGAATATAGACTTGCTTTTAGCTCTGGCTGTATTTTAAAGCGTGATACTTATGAAAAGAACGACTATGACGGGGATGGCTATAGGAAGAAAGTAGAGCAAGAGCGCTTTTTTTAGGCTCGTTGCATATTGGTTTTTGAGGACCCAAAGTTGGAAGGTAACAATTAATATTGTGAGAGGGAGTCGTGTAGGGAGTTGGAGTTGAGTGAGGGCAGGGAGGAGGCATAAAGGGCTAAGGCTTATGCAGAGCCAGAAGTAGAGGGGGTAGCTTTTTGGACTGAGTTTTAGTGCTTGGGCGAGGAAGTCTAGGATGACGGTTTGGGTGAAGAGAAGGATGCTTAGAAAGAGGAGGGTGACGATTGTCATAGGCCAAAGGAAGGCCGGGGATGCACTAAATAAAGAGGCTAGACTGAGGCTACTTAAAAGTAGAATGAAGAGGCCTGTTTTTATAGGCGTACTGTGGGAGTAGGTTTTGAAAAAAGATTTGGGGTTGGTGAATAAGGCAGTGAGTTGTTTGAGCATGGCTATCTATACTCCAATGATAAGCTAGGATTTGCAGCATTTCTGAATGTGTTGGTGAGCTGGTCTTGCCAGAGTGACATAAAATCAGAGAGGCCTTGTTTGTTTTTGCGGATGATATGAGGTGCGTCGCCTAGTCTAGTTAGGCTTGCTGCTTTAGAAATGACGATGTCGAGACCGCCGAGATGGTCGATAAGTTGGCTGAGTTGAGCTTGTTCGCCTGTAAAAATTTGACCCGTGGCGAGTTGTTTTGTTTTCGCTAGATTGAGACCACGGTCAGCAGACATGTCTTTTACGAACTGTTCGTGGACGTTGAGAACGAGGCTGTCGAGCATGCGTTTTTCTCTTTCTGTGGAGGCTCGCCAAGGAGAGAGGATGTCTTTATGTTTACCACTTTTGTGGACGTTGTAGTGTATGCCGTAGGTTTTAGCTAGGTTTTCTATGTTGAGGCTGCCGAGGATAACTCCGATACTGCCGACTAGACTGCCCGGATTAGCGTAGATTTCGTCTGCGGCCATAGCAGCGTAGTAACCACCAGACGCTCCGATGTCTCCAATGGAAGCGAGAATGGGAATGTCACGTTTTTCTTTGAGACTTTTTATAGCATGGTGGAGTTCTTGAGATGCGCCGACGGTTCCCCCTGGGCTGTTAATTCTTAGGATGACAGCTTTGACGGCGTTATCTTTTTGGATGTCGTTGAGTTGTTTGATTATGGCGCGAGTCCCAGAAGGGAAGAGGGATTGTGAGGGGGAGTTGAAGGCAATAGGGCCGAAGATGTCGACGATGGCGATTCCGGGTTTGGACGTTGAGGTGAATGAAAGAGGTTCGGATTCGGGTTGCGTTTGACTAAGCGAAAGGCCGATGCTGAGGCAAAAGAGGAAGATAAGACTGAGGGGAAGCCATATTTTTTTAATCATAGAGATACTTTAAATGAAATTGCCGAGCATAGGCAAGTAGTATTACTCAGACATATCGAGTTCGCGGAGTGCTGCAGTAAAGGGGTTTTCGAGTAAATTTTTATTGACTTCTACAAGAGCTAGGATTATGGAGACGAGAGGGACTGTGCGAAGGGCTCGTGTAGCGGCGGCGGTTATCAGTGTTTTAGGTTTTTTTAAAATTTCTTTGATAATTCTCGGGATATTTTCGGGAATGCGGTTGCGTGTATCATCATTGATTTTACCGACAACTTGGTTAAAAGGTGACGATAGAGTAGAGGAGATGATTGCGATAATGGCTGAGTCTATTATTATTTTGGGTAATAACTTCTTCCCATTTTCATTGTGTGAGGCTAGTTCAAATTTTGAAAAAATGGTATCCGTTTTGGGTGAAAGAATATCTATGCCATGAGTAAAAGCGACAGTAGATGCAATGTTTCTTAAGGTATATGCGAGCACTTGAGAGGTGCTTATAGGGCTTAGGCCAGGCGCTTTTAAAGGATTAAAACTTTCTTTAATTATATCTAGAAGGGGTCTGACTCGATTGGCTTGAATGTCAGCTTGAACACGTATCGTTCGTTTTGTTTCCCAAAGCGAGGCTAGGACTATGGCTAGTCCCGTTATGCTGTTTGCAAGTGTCTCATTTTCTTGGTGTAGTTTAGACTCATTGGCTACCGACGTAATGGCTTTAATGCCTATATATTGAAGGATAGTTGGAAAGATAGAGTTTTCTACTCCCGCATAGGGCGCTTTTGCTATAGCTCTAGCACTTATTATTAGTGGGGTATTTCCTGCTGTAGCGGCCGCGAGTTTATTGAGGGGATGAAGCAAAGTTAGGGTCGCGGTAGCTAAGCCTGCTAGACGGATACTTTCAGCTGCTATTTCACCTACTTTTAGGGCAGTTTTGTTTGTTGAGAGTTGGTGTAAGGACTCTTTGAATGTGTCTATGTTTTCTTGTGAGAGTGTAAAAATGTTGTCGAAAGGGTCATTACTGTATTTTAGATTTTCAATAATGGGGCCTAAGCTTTTTAATAATACGTCATATGTTTTTTCTGTGAAGTGAGAAGACTTTGGTTTGGACATACGTGGGGTCGAGAGCGTGCTTTGTGTCAGTCTATATGAGCTTGTTGTGGGGCTGTAGTCTTTGTATGGCGATGACTGTCTGCTAGGCGTTGAAAATAAGGGTGTTTGAAATGTGCTTGTATATATTTTTGGGATAGGGGAGATAGCTGCGCCGAGAGAGGGCTCTTTGCGAGGCGCTGTTGGGGGTGTGGGTACTATTATACTTTTTAGTTTAAAAACAGTGATGTTCGTTCCAAAAGATTTTATGGAGATAGATACTGTCACGCCTTATTCCTTTGATGTATGAATTTTTATCTAGAAAAGATAATAGGAATTAATCATAACATAAGAGATTTACTTTCCAAAAAAATCCTTTTTTAAAGGTTAATTAGGTATGTGATATGATGTGGTTTATGTCAAATTTTGTACATCTACATTGTCATTCTGAATACTCTCTTTTAGAGGGGGCCTTGCGACTTCCTCGTCTTATAAAAGAGGTAAAAGAGTTGGGCATGCCGGCGGTTGCAATTACCGATAACGGTACGATGTTTGGGACGATGGAATTTTATATGAAGGCGAAGGCGGCTGGCGTTAATCCTCTTATTGGCTGCGATATGTTTTTGACGCCTAATATGCATGAAAAAGATCGGACGATGACGCGCTTAATTTTGTTGTGTAAGGATTTTTCTGGGTATCAAAATTTAATTAAATTGGTGTCTAAGGCGCAGCTGGAAGGCTTTTATTATAAACCGCGTGTGGATTTGGCGTGTTTGGCTGAATTTTCTGAAGGACTCATTGCGATTTCTAGTGGTGGACGTGGCCCTGTGTCTTTTCATTTGGAGTCTCACGACGACGAACCGGCTAAAGAGGCGGCTACAGCACTTAAAAATATTTATGGGGATGATTTTTATTTAGGGGTTCAACGTTTAGGTTTAGCCTTTGAAGATGTTGTTATTGACGGGTCTAAGCAGTTGGGTGAAGAGCTCGGGATTTCTTTGGTGGTGACGAATGATGTTTATTATCACACGAGAGATACGGCGTATGTGAGAAACGTATTGTCGTGTATTCAAATGGGCCGAAAGTTAGAAGACGACCGTTTTCGTTTTGAGAGTGAAGAACAATATCTGAAGACCCCTGAGGAAATGACGGCGTTATTTTCTGACTTGCCGGAGGCGGTGGCGAACACCGTAAAAATCGCGAATAAATGTTCGATTGAGATTGAGACAGGGCAGGTGCTATTACCAGATTTTGCTTGTCCGGACGGTTTGTCGAGTGAAGACTATTTAGAAAAACTGGTGTGGGAAGGCATAGATAAAAAATATGACGAGCGCACGCAAGAACTAAAAGATCGGGTCGCTTTTGAACTCGGCATTATTAACAAAATGTATTACGCGAATTACTTCTTAATTATTTTTGATTTTTTGGATTTTTGTGTACAAGAAGATATTCCAGTAGGACCTGGACGGGGGTCTGCGGCGGGCTCAATTGTAGCTTATGCCTTAAATATTACAAAAATTGATCCCTTGAAATACAACCTACTTTTTGAACGGTTTTTAAATCCTGAACGTGTGTCTATGCCTGACGTGGATTTGGATTTTTGTATTAAGCGTCGTGGTGAAGTGATTGAGTATATTGTTCAAAAATATACGCCAGAGTGTGTCTCTCAAATCATCACCTTTGGGACTATGCAAGCGAGAGCTGTGGTACGAGATGTGGGGCGGGTGCTGAATGTTCCCCTCAGTGAAGTAGATAAAATAGCTAAGCTTATTCCAGCGACGCCTGGCAACTACACGTCCATTAAAGTGGCTATGGAAGAGGTTCCTGATTTAAAAGAGATGTATGAGACGGGGGAAGAGTTTAAGCAGTTATTAGATATTGGAATGGAGCTCGAAGGGCAGGCCAGGCATAGTTCGACTCATGCTGCTGGGGTTGTTATTTCGAGAGACCCACTCACTTCCGTTGTCCCTTTGATTTCTAATGACGGATTGGTGGCGACTCAATTTGCAATGGCGGATATTGAGACGATTGGCCTTCTGAAAATGGATATTTTGGGGCTGCGAAACTTAACAGTGTTAAAAGATGCCCTCGCTTTAATTAATCGTGAACACGGCGTCGACATTGATTTGGACGGCTTGCCAGTAGACGACGAGCGGACATATGCCTTGTTGTGTACGGGAAAAACGGCAGGGGTGTTTCAGCTTGAGAGTCGTGGTATGCGGCAGCTTATTAAAGACCTAAAGCCTGAAGTTTTTGACGACATTATCGCTCTTTTGGCTTTGTATAGACCTGGCCCCTTGGGTTCGGGAATGGTTGGAGACTTTGTGTCGAATAAGTCGGGTGAGACACAAGTTAAATATGACTTGGAGGCCTTAGAACCTATCTTAAAAGATACCTATGGCATGATTGTGTACCAGGAACAGGTTATGCAGATAGCGAGTGTCATCGGAGGTTTTTCGCTAGGGCAAGCTGACATGTTACGTCGAGCTATGGGTAAGAAGAAGAAGTCTGTTATGGACGAGATGAAAGAGACTTTTTTAATAGGTGCTGAAGAGAAAGGCTTTCCTGTAGATAAAGCGACGAAAGTTTTCGACCTGTGTTATAAATTCGCGGAGTATGGATTTAACAAATCGCATAGTGCGGCTTACGCGTTAATTTCGTATCAGACGGCATATTTGAAAGCGAATTATCCTGTGGAATACATGGCCGCTTTGCTTTCTAGCGTGTTGTCTTCGAGTGAGAAGACGTCGTTGTATATGCAGGAATGTATGGACATGGGCATTGACGTTTTACCTCCGTCTGTTCAGGAATCTATGTCGGACTTTACGGTTGTGGACCACCCTAATCAGGAAGGAGACAAGGCTATTCGTTTTGGTATGGGGGCCATTAAAAACGTGGGGGAAGGAGCGATTGAGAGTATTATCGCGGAGAGAAAAGATGGGAAGTATACAGACTTTTCTGACCTGTGTATGAGAATTGATTTGAAGCAATCGAATAAGCGAGTGTTAGAGAGTTTGATTAAGGCGGGGGCGACGGATGCCTTGGGTGAACGCTCTCAACTTATGGGAATTTTTGCACGGGTTATGGAAAGAGCGGTTGTTTTGTCTAAAGAGAAAAGTAACGGACAGGTAGGGCTTTTTGGGGAAGGAATGGCCGGCTGCGGTTTGTCTATAGATGATTTGGTTAACGAAGGGTATGTTGGACTGACGAATAAAGACAGATTGCGGATGGAAAAAGAGATGTTGGGGCTGTATATTTCAGGGCATCCTCTTGACGATTATGCGGATACCTTGGCCGAGATGTCTCATGAGATTACGTCGATTTTGCCTGAAGAAGATGGGCTGGAAGTGACCCTGTGTGGTTTGTTAACAGAATGTCGTAAGTTTTTGACGAAGACGAACAGAGAGATGTGTGCGGGGACTTTGGAAGATACGAAGGGGAGTTTGTCAGTGTTGTTGTTTCAGACTCCTAAGTTTGAGGCCTTGGCGCCGTCCTTTATAGACGACCATATTGTGAGAGTGAAGGGGAAAGTTAAAGCGAACGGAGACGAGATAGCTATTGTGGTCTCCGATATTGTGGTTATCGACCAAACGAGTTTATTAAAGAAAGTGTTTATTGACGTAGAGCATATTAAAAACGCGACTATGCTCAAGCAGATTCGAGATATTACTCGGATATATAAGGGCCCACTTCCACTTTATTTTAAACATGGTGAGGTTATGGTTTTGGCACATCAAAAATATTGGTTGAGTGAAGACCCGCGTTTGAGAATGGAGCTGGAAGGGCTTTTGGGTGCGGGGCGGATTTGGATGAATTGACGGGAGCTACACTTCGAATTAAAGTAGAGCCATGTCTTTTATAAACGAACTCGATTCTATTATTGCTGAGAGGAAAGAAAATCCGTCTGATTCCTCGTATACTACTACTTTGTTTGAGGGTGGAATCGACCGGA
This sequence comes from uncultured Candidatus Marinamargulisbacteria bacterium, assembly GCA_938082985.1. Lineage (GTDB taxonomy): Bacteria > Margulisbacteria > Marinamargulisbacteria > CALLLO01 > CALLLO01. The sequence continues at coordinate 32,246 of CALLLO010000107.1, forward strand.
TTTTGAGAAAAGTTGGAGAAGAGGCTGGCGAGTTTATTATCGCGACTAAAAATGAAGATAAAGTTGAAATGGCTAATGAAGCAGCGGATCTTTTGTATCATGTTCTCGTGACGTTGAGAGCGAGTGGCATGAGTGTTTCAGATGTTGAAGCGGTACTGCGGGAGCGACATAAGTAGAATGGGTGTTTGAGTAGTGTCATAAAGATTGTTTTCTTAAATGATAGACTAGTCTTATGTCTAACCTTCCAGATTTGCCTTCAGATATTAATGCTCTGACACAGGCTATTCAGCTTACTTTAGATAGCGGTAAAAAACGTGCTTTACGGGCGATAGAAAACGAGAAAAAGAGGACGTATTGGACAGTCGGTAAGCAGATAAAAACGCACTTACTCCAAAACGAGTCGCGTGCTGACTATGGAAAAATGCTTTTTAAGCAGTTGTCCCTATCTTTAGAGATTCCGCAGACGACCTTGTATAAATGTGTGAGTTTTCATACCCAATACCCCAAGATTTCACAGACGTCTTCAAAATTGACTTGGTCACATGTTGTGACTTTATTGAGTGTGGAGAGTAAGAAAGAACGGGATAAATATGAATCTAAAGTTATAGAAAATAAACTAAGTGTTAGAGAGCTTCATGCAGAGATTAAAGCGGACAAGCCTGCGCTTTTGGTACCTACAAGCGTGTCCTCTCAGCTTCTATATACGCGCCAGAGTCCTTATGTCTACGGGGTTGTTACTATAAACGACAGACCCATGCTCGATTTGGGGTTTAATATTCAAATAGAAAAGCCCCCTCAAAAAGTCACAGTAAGTGAGCGTACGCACTATGTTTATAAGGCAACTGTTCTCGAGGTTATAGATGGAGATACATTGTGGGTGCATATAGATTTGGGCTTTGGGCCTTGGACACGGCAAAAGGTGCGTTTCAGGGGGATAAATACAGCAGAAATAGAGTCGCCGGAGGGGATGCAGGCACAGGCTTTTGTAGAGACTATCTTGAAGCGGGTGCCTTTTGTCGTACTGCGTAGTTATTGGCGAGATAAGTTTTCACGTTATCTCGTGGATGTGTTTTATTTGGAAAATGAGTCCGATTTTTTAAAAGTAGTGAAACAGGGGCGTTTTTTAAATCAAGAACTTTTGGATGAAGGGGTAGCGACTCTTTATTAATCTTTTACGTATCGGTCTTACGAGTCAGACAGTCGTTCTGGAGCATGTTCTGATAAAAATTCCTGAAATTTAGTTATTTTTTCAGGGACAAAATGGGTGTAGGGGTGCGTGACGTAGAC
>CALLLO010000108.1 GCA_938082985.1 uncultured Candidatus Marinamargulisbacteria bacterium
GATGCCACCATTGCCTAGCAGAGGTATCGATAAGGCTTTTTTTAGCTCGTAGAGATGGCTAAATTCGGCGGGGACGTTGTAGGGGTTTTGATAAGTGCGAGCATGAATACACAGCATATCTGCCCCTGCGTTTTGAGCCCCAATGCCAAATTCAATCAAATCATCTGCGTTCTCCCAGCCTAAACGTGTTTTGACAGAGACGGGGAGTGACGTGTTTGTCGCTAGAGTCTCTATAAGTTTAAAGGCTAAATCTAAGTTTCGTCTGAGAGCGACACCATGTTCTGAGCGAACTACTTTTTTAGCAGGGCAGCCCATATTAATATCAATGCCAGCAAAACCCATATCTTCGCAGAGCTTGGCCGCTGAGATAAAGGTGTTTGTGTGCTTTCCGAATATTTGAGCAATAACGGGTGACTCAGTAGGATGAAACGACAGTTTTTTTTTCACCCTCTCAGCACTATAATGCAGACCATCGGCAGACGTGAACTCTGTAACAGTGATAATGTCAGGGTTTACCATTTTACATACACGCCTGTACGCACTGTCCGAATACCCTTCCATAGGCGCAAGCCCAATAATAGGTTTATTTAGCTTTTTCCAAAAATCTTTTCTGGTCATGCTCAGACAATATCATAAATTAAAATTTCCTGGTATTTCACATCTGGAGCAAGCTAGACTGTGTTCATGATTTCGCGTGTTATTTTAATTACAGGGTGTTCGAGTGGTTTTGGGATGCTGATAGCCGCACGTTTGTGCAAAGACTACACCGTTTACGCTACGATGCGTAATGTTCAGAAAGCTACCGACTTATTGGAACTGGCAGGTGAGTATAAAGATAGACTTGTCGTTCTGCCACTGGATGTTACAAAGAGAGACTCTATTGTTCGTGTTATACAGACTATAGAACAGAGCGAAGGCCAGCTGCATATGCTGATAAATAATGCGGGATTTGGGCTAGGGGGTTTTTTTGAAGATTTGTCGGAGTCTGAAATTCGGGACCAGTTTGAGACTAATTTTTTTGGGCTTCAAGCTGTTACGAGAGAAGCTTTACCACTTATAAGAGAATCGTCCGGGGATCGCAAAGTTATTAATATTTCCAGTATTGCGGGTTTAACGGGGACGCCTTGTTTGAGTGCGTATAACGCAAGCAAATGGGCCGTAGAGGGTTTTTCTGAGAGCCTTTATTATGAGCTTAAGCTTTTTGGGATTAACACAGTCTTGCTTGAACCGGGACGTTTTAAGACAAAGATATTTACGGATAATATGCGTTTGGCTAAAAAAATGAAGGAGTCTAAAAGTCCCTACTATAGATACTCGATGAAGCTTTTAGATTATTTAGATAAGTCCGTAGATAGTCTACAGTCGGATCCTAAAAAAGTGGCAGATTTGGTTTGTAAAATCATTACATTAGATACGCCTAAATTTAGATATTTGGTAGGTATTGACGCGAAGGTAAGGTTGTTTTTAAAAAGGCTGCTTCCTTTTTCATGGTATGCGGGCCTTATATTAAGACGACTAAGGTAATTTCCTTAGTTAAGGAATCAGATGAGGTATGTGGGTTCTGTCGGGTTCTGTCGCATTAGAAAAATCATGGACAAAATAGTCAAGAAAACGGTTTAAAATGACACATTTTCATCTCTTTTTAAGCCGCTAATAAAGATACAAATTACCCATAGACTGTGGCTTTATTAGAGTTAGAAAGTTGGCCTTTTCGAATCATATGAATGGTCTCAATCAGAGAAAGCGTGCGTCTAGCGGAGTTGCCTGTTTTAAATCCCAACATTGGGCGAGTAAGCCGTTTGATAAAGCGATGATCTTGTTCAATCCGATTCTTCATATATTTGTTTTGCCTGATCGTAATATTTGTTTCATTTTCCTTGTCAATGGCTTTGATACCAGCCGTATTTGAGACACTTTTATCGATATTGATTTTCTCTGGAACGCCATTGTTTTTAATCGCTTTTTTAAAGAATCGTTTGGCCGCCTGTGCATCTCGTTTTGCTCGAAGTAAAAAGTCGATGGTCTGTCCATATTGATCGACAGCTCGATACAAATATACCCATTTACCATTGACTTTGATGTATGTCTCGTCCATTCGCCAACTGGAACCTACTCGCTTTTTTCGTTTTCTAAACTCTGCTTCCAAAACTGGCGAAAATGTAATCACCCATCGTTGCAAAGTCGCATGATCGATTGTATCCAACCCTCTGATCTTTAAAATCTCTTCGATATCACGATAACTCAATGAAAATCGGCAGTATAAATATACAGCATGAATAATAATCTCAGGCGTATACTTATAATGCTTGAATAGTCGTTTCTTTTTTCGATTTAATTGCAGGGTGCACCTCGGAGTTTTCTAAAAGTTTAACATTTTGTACTCAGGCATGCGACAGAACCTAATTTAGGCCTATTTTGATTTTAGTTTTCATTGAAAATTAACAGTGATAAGATACTACTTATAATTTAAGGGGTTAAATATTAATGTAATTTCGTTAAGTATTTATAGGGGATGAAATATGATCTCAAAATTAATATTATTTTTAGGATGGTTCAATGTTTGTTAGACCAAGTGTCCCTCGTTTTATAAATGTTGCGCAACAACAGGTTAAATCCCTAAAAAGTATAAATAGATATCCTGTTCCAATGGTGCTCCAGCGCATTTCTGGTGAACATAAGTCATATGCCACTTTCCCTGCTATGGGACTTCATCCTTTAGCTATTCAACATAGTCTTAATAGAGACGTTTATAGCTCTTTTACTGTCGGGGCTACTAGAGTTTCGCCAATTAAAGGTAAACCATTTAGTTCTTCACATGGAAATATACCCATTAAATCTTCTAATATCTGGGATAAAGTTAGTATACGAATACGACAAGTGGGGTCTCTTCAAAATTATGATTCTGATTATAGTCAATATTTATTAAGTCAACTCCCTCAGAAACATCGTGATCGATTGGACAATCTTTGTGAGATTTCAAATACTAATTTAAGTTTAATTTTAGTAGAAACTGATATCGTTAGAGATCATGGTTTAGTATCATCTATTTTAGATGCTATTGAATTTGAAATAGATGAAATTCAAAAATTACCAGTTAAAGAC
>CALLLO010000109.1 GCA_938082985.1 uncultured Candidatus Marinamargulisbacteria bacterium
GTCCATAGCCTTTTCCCTGTTTCTTTTGTATAATATTCGCGTTTAATTAGTAGACATTATCTACTGAAATTAATATTTTGAAAACAAGAAATTAGGAGCACCCTATGACAACTGAAACAAAACATTCGCATTTACTAGAAGGGACGGGTATCACAGATGCCGTTGAAATCTATCACAATCTATCCTATGACACGCTATTTGAACACGAAACAGCAGAGGGTTTAGAAAGCTATGAAAAAGGAATTTTAACCGATTCCGGAACTATATCAGTGGATACAGGAAAATTTACAGGTCGTTCAGCCAAAGATAAATATATTGTTAAAGATGCTATTAGCGAAGACACTGTCTGGTGGGAAAAAGACGGCTCTACAAATAAAGAGATGAGCCAGGACACCTGGGCGCATATTAAAAGCATCTGTACGACTGAACTGCGAGGCAAAAAGCTCTACGTTATGGACGGATTTTGTGGTGCTAACACAGATACTCGTATCCCTGTAAGATTGGTGACTGAAGTAGCCTGGCAAGCCCATTTCTTCAAAAACATGTTCATCCGCCCTACAGAAGCTGAACTGACAACATTCAAACCTGAATTCACTATCTTAAATGCATGTAAAGCGTCCTGCCCAGACTATAAAGATGTCGGCTTAAGGTCTGAGGTTTTTGTTGCCTTTAACCTAAGTGAAAAATTACAACTTATTGGTGGGACATGGTATGGCGGAGAGATGAAGAAAGGCATCTTCTCATTAATGAACTACTACTTACCTCTAAAAGGTATGGGTGCTCTTCATTGCTCATCTAACCAAGGGGACAACGGAGACGTGGCTCTTTTCTTTGGTTTATCAGGAACAGGAAAAACAACATTATCTGCGGATCCAAAAAGATCTTTAATCGGTGACGATGAGCATGGTTGGGATAACGACGGAGTGTTTAACTTTGAAGGCGGTTGTTACGCCAAAACGATTGATCTTTCTGCTGAGAAAGAACCTGATATTTTTAAAGCTATTAGACGCGACGCATTATTAGAAAATGTTGTTGTGGGAGACAATGGCGTTGTGGATTATACTGACGGATCTAAAACAGAGAACACACGCGTCTCGTACCCTATCTACCACATCGACAATATTGTTAAACCTGTATCTAAAGGTGGACATGCTAACAAAATTATCTTTTTATCCTGTGACGCTTATGGGGTTCTACCTCCGGTCTCTCGTCTTACAAAAGAGCAAGCCATGTACCAATACTTGAGTGGATATACAGCAAAAGTGGCTGGGACTGAGCTGGGTATTACGGAGCCAACGGCAACATTTTCTGCTTGTTTTGGATCCCCATTCTTAACTGTTCACCCGACTCTTTATGCTGAGATCTTAGGACAGAAGATGGATGAACACAAATCAGATGCTTATTTAGTAAACACTGGCTGGACGGGCGGTGCTTATGGGGTTGGGAATAGAATCAGCCTTAAGAACACACGAGCCATTATTGATGCCATTTTAGATGGGTCTATTGAAAATGCTACATTTGAGACAACACAGTATTTTGGTGTTGAGATCCCTCAAAGTTTACCCAATGTAGACGCCAATGTATTGAACCCTGCTAACGCTTGGGAAGATAAAGAGGCTTATGCAGCAACGGCTAAAAAGCTTGTAGGACAATTTCAAGATAACTTTGTGAAATTTGCGAATACACCTAGTGGGAAAGCTGTTCAGGAAGCGGGCCCTTCTTTATAAAGTAATACGCCGGCCCTTCGAGAGCCTCAGGGACCTTACTTTTTTGAGCTTGGCTTTATTGTATGTTGAAGATTAAAAAGCTGCCTTTGGGTGGCTTTTTTTGCAGTTTCAAACATGCCCCCTCTTTACTTTTAAATAAAAAGAAACCTACTAAACTTACGTTTTATATGATATATTTCTCTTATTAAATCCAGAAGGGCGTTCATTTTATGAAAAAAAATATTTTATTATTAAGCATACTTACTATGCTTACTTTATCGGGGATGGGATGTTCAAGTTCTTCTAGTTCTTCTGTGAACATCCAAACCGAAACGCCATATCTTTATTTGATATCAGAAGTTGAATCTGAAGATTCTGTTGATGTCGTTTATAGGATACATTTAGATACGGATGTGACTGAAAAAATTGCAACATTTAATAATAAAGAAATCCAGTATTTAGAAGTGAATGGGAATGATTTATATTATACATCTGAGCATTATTTTGGTGAGTATTTTGAGAAAATAAATTTAAATACTTTTGTTACTACAAATCTTAATCTTTCAGATTCTGGTCTTAACTATTTTTCCTTGCGTGGGTTTGAGTCTGGGAACGGCTATTTTTATATACATGATTATGACCAAAATATTATGGCCATAGTGGATACAGATATGGATGTAGTAAATCAGGTAGTTACAGAAGATTATTTAATGTTTGTAGATGATTTAAATGATGTTTTAGTTTGGAAAAATTCTGATGAAAATTACATTAATCGTTTTTATACCACGGATCTTCTTTTTGACAATTATAATGACATTACCTCAAACACGACTCTGGATTTCTGTGGGCAGGATGTAAATAATAATAGGTATTATTTTCAAGATGATTCAAAATTTTTATATACGTATTCACCAGATACAGGCCTGATTACGCCTCAAGGAGATATAGGTTTTCACTTAGTAGAAGTGTATACAGCATACGGATATGACGGCATATTATTTTTTGCATATGGGGAGTCTTATTATGATTTATATGAAGCTACAGAGGAAGATTTAAGTGACTATTCTCTTGTTAGTACAACTATTGAGGGTTTAGGTGGTGGGCTTGGAGTTGCACACTAAATCCCTCAGTTCTGATGCCGTCTTTTTTGCAAATAATCAGGAATTTTAAATGGAGACGCAAGAAGAACAGTAAATTGTTAAATACTGTAAACGACTTATTGAAAATGCGATTATTTGCTGGAATTATTTGTATTTATCACGAATAATCGCCAATACTAAGAATGTTTCAGAAAAACAAGGAATTCGCTACATATAGAGAGTGAATCCCCCCTGTAAAGTTATGGTTACCTAGAATTCCCTGTATGGGACTTTTGATAAGACCTTAATAGTTTGGAGTGATGCGTTATAAAATACTTGAAAGAATTGTAAGTAATAGCTGATGCAAGTTGATTATTGATAACTTTTTAATTTGCACATTAAATGGATCAAAAACTCAGCCTTTTTTATTTTTATTTATCACAATTACTTATTGAGGACCCGAATAACAAAGATGCTTATTTAGCAGTAATTAAAAGTGGCTGCATTGTCTGCTGGGATCATATTAATATGAGTGGTAAGTATAACTTCAATTTGCCAAAAGAGGATCCACTCAGGTTTAATATGAAAAAAACAATAGAGTTAAAA
>CALLLO010000110.1 GCA_938082985.1 uncultured Candidatus Marinamargulisbacteria bacterium
CAGAAACTGATTCTGAACTAAATAAATATGTCATAACTCTCCAATCATACACTCTGTATGTAGAAATAACAATCGTAGTGATTTATAAAAAAAAGACTTAAGCGTTTAAACTTTTCAAGGCCCATTTCAGGGCACATTTACCCATTTCACCCGTGGTTACAGGGGCTTTTTTTTGCTGCGCGCTTTCTATAAAATTACATAGTTCGGCGCCTAGGGCATCTGTTTGAACGACATCAAGAATAACTGTCTCTGATTCTAAAAATTGAATCGAAACTTGACCTTTCTCATCGAGAGTTTTTTCATGTTTGCTTGTATGAATGGTCACTTCTTTGTTCATATAATTAAGCTCGGCATAGCCTTTAGTTCCTGTTACTTTTAATTCACGTATAGGTATAGGTGTTATCCAATTTACCTGAATAAAAGCGCTAGCCTTTTTGAAATGTAATAAGATATCTAGGTGGTCGGCTCTATTGTCGATAAGTGCGCGTGCTGATTGGCTGGAAATCGAGAGGGGCTCTTCATCTAGTAGGTAACTGATTAGATCTATATCGTGTACGCCTAAATCAATAGCCACATTCGCGTCTTTCATCTGTTTAGGAAAGACATTAATACGTCTCGAAACGAGTGAGATTATGTCCCCAAGACCATCATTCTCCATAAAGGTTTTTAAGGCCACAATTGCGGGATTAAACCGTTCGACATGCCCGACCATCAAGCAGACGCCCTTTTCTTTCGCTAAAGCAATGATTTCATCAGCTTCTTCCAAGCTTTGACTGATAGGCTTTTCAATGAGTAGATGAATGCCTTTATTTAATATAGTTAAAGCACAGTCATAATGGAGACTTGTAGGAAGGGTCAGGCTAATAGCGTCTATAGATTCCTTTTCCAAGAGTGTTTCAAGGTCGGTATACGCAGTGCAGGCGTAGTCTTTGGCGTAAGCGTTTGCTCTTTCTTCCTTGCTGTCGCACACGGCTACGAGTTGTGAGCACTCTAATTGATGCATGTGGCGGGCGTGATGTCTGCCCATATTTCCAAGTCCAATGACGGCTGTTTTTAGTGGTTTCATGCAGCGTATATAAACACTCTCTGTCTTGACATGTCTAGGCTAAAGGCGTACTTTTTTCGCGAAGACTAGTAAAGGAGTGCCTCTAATATGACTGAAGAAAAAAACATCGAAGAAAACATCGATGAAGAAAAAAACATCGAAGAAAACATCGAAGACAACGTTGAAGAAACGCATGTGCCTGTAGCGGAAGAGCCAGACCTAGAGCAAGAAAAGGTTTTGAGCCCTGAAGAAAAGTTGGCCCGTGATAAGGAAGAGTTAGAGGCACGAGTATTAGAAGAAAAGGATAAAGCCTTAAGGGCGCAAGCTGAACTTGAAAACTTCAGGCGGCGTAATCAACAAGAAGTAAATACGTTTAAAAAGTATGCTGCTGAAAAAGTATTATTAGAGTTTATCCCCATATTAGATAGTTTTAACCTGGCATGCGAACACGCGGATAAAGAAAAAACGGAAGATACGATCAAGGGGTTTGTCCTTATCCAGAAGCAATTGTCATCCGCTATTGAAAAACTTAATGTGACACCTATCGATGCTTTAGATGCAGACTTTGACCCGAGTATTCATCAAGCTATTTCTCAAGAAAAAGTGGAAGGTAAAAAATCAGGAGTGGTGACTAAGGAAATTCAGAAAGGCTATAAGTTACATGATAGAGTGATACGCCCCTCTCTTGTTATAGTGTCCGAATAGTGAACGGTTTTTTTTAGTTTAAAATAAAAAATGTTCAGATAATGAACATTTAGGGCTGTTTATTTTGGCATCTTTCATGCAAAAGTAAGCCAGTATGGACAGGGTTCATATAAAACATAAGCAAAGATAAAAGGAGAATAGTATGTCTAAAGAAAAGATTTTAGGAATAGATTTAGGAACAACGAACTCGTGTATGGCGATAATGGAGGGAGCTGAAGCTACTGTTATTACAAATGCGGAGGGAGCAAGAACAACGCCATCGATTGTGGCATTCACAAAAGACGGCGAGAGAATCGTCGGGCAATCTGCAAAACGCCAAGCGGTAACAAACCCAAAAAATACATTGTTTTCAGTTAAAAGTTTAATTGGAAGAAAACGTTCTGAGATCACGCGTGAACTTCCATATGCTATTAGTGAAGGGAAATCAGGTGGAGTCTCAATTAAAGCTGGAGATAAAGAGCTAAGACCGGCTGAAGTTTCTGCTATGATTTTACAAAAATTAAAAGCTGATGCAGAAGCTTATTTAGGTGAACCCGTTACTAAAGCGGTTATTACAGTACCGGCTTACTTCAACGACGATCAGAGAAAAGCAACGCAAGATGCGGGTGTTATCGCTGGACTAGAGGTGTTAAGAGTGATTAACGAGCCAACTGCAGCGGCCCTTGCTTATGGATTAGATAAGAAAAATGAGCAAAAAATTGCTGTATACGATTTTGGTGGAGGAACCTTTGATATTTCCATATTGGAAATTGGAGACGGCGTTTTTGAAGTTCTGTCTACAAATGGTGACACACAATTAGGTGGAGATAATTTAGACCAAATTGTTATCGATTGGTTAATAGCTGAGTTCAAAAAAGACTCTGGTGTAGATGTCAGTAAAGACCAAATGGTGCTTCAACGTTTAAAAGAAGCCGGTGAGAAAGCTAAGATTGAATTATCATCTGCTACAAAAACAGATATTAACCTTCCTTTCTTAACAGCTGACGCATCTGGGCCTAAGCATCTTAACGTTGAGTTAACACGAGCGACCTTTGAGAACATGATTGCTGGATTAGTCGAAAAATCAATGGAACCTTGTAAGAAAGCCATGAAAGATGCTGATTTAGAGATATCTGATATCAACGAAGTTATCTTAGTGGGCGGATCCACACGAATCCCATCTGTTCAAGACGCTGTGAAGCAGTATTTTGGAAGAGATCCTCATAAAGGTGTTAATCCAGACGAAGTAGTAGCCGTAGGCGCCGCTATTCAAGGGGGTATTTTATCGGGTGATGTTAAAGATATCGTTTTATTAGATGTAACGCCTTTATCTTTAGGTATCGAAACTGCAGGTAGCGTATCTACAAAAATCATCGACAAGAACACAACAATCCCAACGTCTAAAAGCCAAGTGTTTTCAACAGCGGCAGACAACCAACCGAGTGTAGATGTTCATGTTATCCAAGGTGAGAGAGCTATGGCTGCTGACAATAAGTCTCTTGGACGCTTCATATTAGAAGGCATTGCACCTGCACAACGAGGGGTTCCACAAATTGAAGTGTCTTTTGATATCGATGCTAACGGAATATTGAAGGTGAAAGCGGTAGACAAAGGAACGGGTAAAGAACAAAAAATTACTATTCAAGCGTCATCTGGTTTGTCTGAAGATGAGATCGAGAAAATGAAAAAAGATGCGGAAGAGCATGCGGAAGAAGATAAGAAAAAACGTGAAGGAATAGATGTCAAAAACTCTGCAGATTCACTCTCTTATTCTACTGAAAAGCTGATTAAAGATAACGCTGAAAAGATAACGGCTGAAGATAAAGAAAAACTTGAAGCGGGAATCAAAGAACTTAAAGAGGTCCTTGAGTCTAACGATACAGATAAGATCAAAGCTGAAACAGAAAAGTTTCAAGAAGTAGTTTACGCTATCACGGCTGAATTATACAAAGCGGATGATGCGGCTAAAGAAGAAGGCGGCGAGTCTGAGCAAAAAGACGACACGGTAGTAGATGCAGAATATACTGATGTTGAAGATGAGAAAAAAGAAGAAGAAAAAGAAGAAACTACAGCTTAAAGCTAAGGACTGAGCACTGATGAGTACCGATTTATATGCAGAATTAGGAATAGACAATAGGGCATCACAAGATGATATTAAGCGCGCCTACAAAAAGAAGGCGAGACAGTATCATCCGGATGTTAACAAGGACGCTGGAGCTGAAGAGTCTTTCAAGCGGATCCAAAAATCCTACTCCATATTATCGGATGCTCAGAAGAAAGCGCAGTACGACCAATATGGCGTCGCCGACGATTCAGCCGGCGGCGGCCAAGGCGGCGGCGGTTTCGGAGGGCAAGGCACGGGTGACTTCGAAGATATTTTCGATTCCTTCTTTGGTGGAAACCGTACGAGAAAATCAAGCGGTGCTGTACGTGGCGATGATTTGCGTTATGACTTAGAGATCAGTCTTGAAGAGGCGGCTTCTGGTGTAGAGAAAGATATTTCCATCTACCATTTAGAATCCTGTGATACATGTAAGGGTGACGGGGCAAAGCCTGGTACAAGTAAGAAAACATGTAGCCAATGTAATGGGCAGGGTCAAGTGCAGAGTGTACAACGCTCATTTTTAGGTAACTTTACTCAAGTGGTGACGTGTCCAGGCTGTCGTGGGGCTGGAGCTGTGATTGAGTCTCCGTGTGGCACGTGTAATGGATCTGGAAATGAAAAGAAACAAAAGAAACTGACTACGAATATTCCGGGAGGCGTTGAACCGGGTGTTAAGTTGAGACTTAATGGGGAAGGCAATGCGGGAACAAAAGGCGGGCGGCCTGGTGACCTGTACGTGTTTATCGACGTTATGGAGCATCCATTTTTTGAAAGAGACAACAATGATGTATATTTGGAACTTCGTATTCCCTTTACACAGTTAATATTAGGAACAACAGCGATTGTGCCTACCTTAAAAGGGAATGCAAAACTAAAAATACCTTCAGGAACGCAGTCCAACACTAAATTTAGATTGAAAGGAAAAGGAATTCCAAAGTTAAACGGATATGGAACAGGAGATTTGTATGTCATTGTACACGCGGATATTCCGGTTGGTGTGTCTGGCAAAGAAAAGAATTTGGTGGAGACTTTATATACTGTTCGTGGTGATGAGAAGAAAGACGGGGAAAAGGTCGCTAGATTTTAAGGCCGTTTCTTTTCTTTAGGATACTAGGCTCCTTTCTAGATTGACTCGTAATAACGCAGCAAAGACCCTAAAATCTCCAAATCAGAGTCAGATCGATCTACATCCATTAACATGGCTTTTACCTGTTTAACTTGCTCAGGGAAAGGCAGGAAGTCATCTTTATGTTTCGTCATGCTCCCATCAGTATATCGAGGGGTCATGTAGCGACTGAGATAGTCAGGACGAGGGTTTGGGTGCGTATTGAGATAGACGCGGTTAAAGAGTTGAATAAGATAATTATCTTTAGGCTCTTTGCGTGTGGCTAAAAGCTCTTTTAGAGAGGCTTCATAAGAACTAGGATCTTGAATAAGCGTATTGATATACCTTTTTAGCGTATCGATTCTCTCGAATCCCAATTCATGAATCTGATATTCAATGTCTTGTTCTTTTTTAATAAGGTCAAAGTAATGATTAGAATTTTTAAGAATAGACGTGAAAAAGTCATGGGTATAGACCTGTCTTGCAGAGTCTTCGTAGTGAGAATAAGACTCAGCAGTTATAGGGTCTAAGATAAAAAAGCTTTTATTGGGGTTTATGTATCTCAAGCAGCCTAACAAAGCCTCGTCGCTGGTGTCTCCTGCATCTAGAATCGCTTGGAATCGATCGAGATTGACCATGAGGCTAGACTTGCCAAGTAGGCATAGTTTTATAAAGGTATGAACCGTATAAGGTTGAAGCTCTTCGTTTTCTTTGGCAAAGTGACGGTCTTTTTGCTGGAAAATTTCATACTCTCCTTGAAACTCTGGGTTGCTGGGGAACTGAATGGGGACGAAGTCTTTTAAGGCTAAATTAAATGTCACTTCTAAAAAACGAGTAAGTTTTATGCTCAGTAAGACATCTTCGCGCGCGTCATGGCTTTGCGGGCCGTCTAATATATTAAATGCGCTGGTGAGGTCTTCTAATTTAAAGGAGTAATAGGTACTGTTTTTACCTTCTACACGGACCCATGGAAAATCATGGCTGTTGGTGAAGGCTATGTGTTGGCAGTAGTGGAGGAGATCTAGGTTTTTAAGTTTGCCACCAAAATAAGGGTTGAGCCCATGTCTGATGAGCAGGTTGCGTAAAAAGGAGAGGTCGAATTGGTTGCTATTATAGCCTACGAGGGTCGCTTGCTTGTGTTTAGCGATAACCCCATTTAGAAAAAAGTAGATCTCAGCAGCGGCTTCATATTCTGCCATACCGGTAGCTTGGAGGTAGTCGAGGTTGATACGGTTGGTTAGAAGGGCGCCAGCTTCAGGGATTTGGGTCCGGTTGAGTCGAATAGACCCGGAGAGTTCTTCTGATATGGCATACTCGGGGTCTACCAAAAAGAAGGAATAGGTGAGGATTTGGCCTAATAAATCGCGAGATGAGGTTTCAAAATCGTAAAAAATATACATAGTATTCATAGTGTAACGTAAATCAAAAAGCTTGTATAATGCGGGTATGATGAAAATAGGATTTGGCTCCGATCATGGAGCATTAGAACTTAAAGCAAGCCTGATGACCCACCTGCAAGACTCACATGAGTCTGTGACCACGACAGACTTTGGTACTTACACACAAGCCTCTGTTGATTATCCTGATTTCGCTGATGTTGTTGTAAACGCGATCAAGGCGGGTGAGATTGATGCGGGGATTTTATTATGTGGAACAGGGATTGGGATTAGTATCCGTGCAAATCGACATAAAGGTATCCGGGCCGCGCTCATTAACAGCGATTTTATGGCAGAAATGGCTAAGGCACATAATAACGCTAATATTCTGTGCTTTGGCGGCCGGACAACGGAGCCTGAAGACGCTCATCGATATGTAGATATTTGGTTAAAGACAGCCTTTGAGGGAGGTCGGCACCAAGGGCGTTTGGATAAATTTGACGCTTAGTCTCGTTTAATAAACTTATACCCCGGTCGAATAATCCGTTTCCCTGATAAGTTTTCTTCAATACGATGTGCACACCAGCCTGTAGCTCTCGCCATAGCAAACATAGGTGTATAAATCTCTGAAGGGATTCCCATGCAGTCATACACAAAACCAGAATAGAAATCGACGTTAGGGGAGATTACTTTGTTAGACCCTTTAGCGCTTTGAAATACACCGGGACCATCTTCAGAAATAATGGAGTATAAACTCATCTCTTTTTCTCGGCCTTTTTCTTTAGCAAGATCTTTAGCGAGCTGATGAATGATGACGGCTCGGGGGTCTGATTTAGTGTAGACAGCGTGGCCTAATCCAAAGATTTTACCGGACTTATCATGGGCGTCTTTATTTACAATTTTTTCTAAATAGGCACAAATCTCTTCTTTGTTTTCCCAGTCAGAGACATGCTCTTTAATATCGGCCATCATTTCCATAACCTTTTGGTTTGCGGATCCGTGAAGGGGGCCTTTTAAGCTAGCGATCGCTGCTGCGAGGGTGCTGTAAATATCAGAGCCGCTGGAGGTGACAACATAGGTTGTAAATGTAGAGTTGTTTCCACCTCCATGTTCGGCATGAAGGATCAGTGAGATATCCATAATATGCGTCACGATATCAGATCCTTTTTCTCCTTCGTTTAGCATGTACAGGAAGGCTTCAGCGTGAGACATATCGGATGGAGGGCTTACGAGTGTTGGGTTTTCTTTGTAAGCCGTGAGGTACGAGTAAGCAACAATGCTACTCATTTGAGAAATTAAACGAAGACTTTTATAAAAATTATCTAAAGGATCCAAGTTGTCCGCGTCATTGTCGTAGGCGTAAAGCGCTGAGACGGCGGTTTGAAGTTTGTTCATGATGTGTGTGCTGGGGATAGGTTTGATAATGTGGTCGATGATACCTGCGGGGAGCTCTCGGTGGGCGACCATATAGTCGATAAGAGCTTGTTTCTCTTCTTCGCTGGGAAGGCGGCCGACGAGGAGGAGGAAGACGACTGTTTCAAAACAATAACGGCTGGAGCTGTCAAAGGTGCTGATGAGCTCTTGAATGGAATGACCACGGTAACGGAGGATCCCTTCTACAGGTTCTAACTCACCATCTAGCGTTGTAAATCCAACAACAGACGAAATATGAGTAAGGCCGGCGAGCACACCACTACCATCTCTATTTCTTAATCCTCGTTTTACTTCAAATTCTTGATAAAGGTTAGAGTCTATTATGTTGGTGTTAATTATCTCGTCTCTTAAGTGGTCAAATGTTGTCATGCTGGGCTCCTTTATCTGTCTTTCTGTTTCTGACGTGAGTATATCATTTTTACATAAGCCGAGACACTATCTTTCCATTTAGGGAGTGAATACCCAGCGCGCGTGGCTTTATCCGTAGATAGGATTCCATTTTTGGGCCGTTTGGCGGGGCGAGGATACTCTTCGGTTTTTTGAGGGGATATAGTACAGGTTTCGTCGAAAATATCCTTTAAAAAACACGCGTAGTCATACCATGTTGTCTCGCCCTGTGAACGGAGGTGATAGAGTCCCCAGGAGGGAGGTGAGGCGATGAGGGTTGTGATTAAGGTGGCGATGTCAGCTGTCCAAGTGGGACTGCCTTTTTGATCTGCGACAATACAGAGTGTATCTCTATTTTTGAGAAGGGTTTGGAGGGTTTGGATAAAGTGAGTCCCGTGTTGGCCGTAGAGCCATTGAACGCGAAAAATGAGATGTTGGCTCCATTCTGATTGAATCGCCTGTTCTCCTTGCCATTTTGAGGTACCGTAAATACTTAAAGGTGAGCATAGATCTGTTTCGACATAGGGGCCTTTTTTTTCGCCATCAAAGACATAGTCTGTGGAGAAATGAAGGATAGGGATCATGTGTTCTCGACACCATATGGCTAGGTTTTTAGGTCCCGTACCATTTACTGAAAAGGCAAGGCTGTGTTCTTTTTCACATAAATCGACTTGGGTGTAGGCGGCGCAGTTGATAAGAAAATCCGCGTCCGTACAGGTGCTTAGCGCTGTATGTACAGATATTTTATCGCAAATATTTATTGTGGATGTGTTAAAAGAATGGCAGTCATGGCCGGATTTTTTGAGGGAAGAAACGATGTCGCTCCCTAACATGCCTGTGGCACCTAGGATGATAATTTTCATGATTAAAAGTGTATCACATCTATGCTACACTTTGCCCCATGTCAGCAGAAAGCTTTTATCGTAAATACAGATCTCAAACCTTTGACCAAATAGTTGGGCAAGAGCATATCAAGCAAACGCTATCAAACGCGATTACTAACGATCGTCTCTCACATGCCTACATATTTTCTGGTCCACGTGGGACTGGGAAAACGTCTATGGCGCGTATTTTGGCTAAATCCATTAACTGTAGGACGGGTAAGGGTGTAGCCCCTTGTTTGACCTGTGATTTGTGCACGGGTATTACACAGGGGAGCTCGGTGGATGTGATTGAAATTGATGCAGCCTCAAACACGGGTGTTGATAATATTAGAGAACTCAACGAAAAAATTAATTTTATGCCGGTAGAATGTGAATACAAAATCTATATCATCGATGAAGTGCATATGCTGAGCATGGGTGCCTTTAACGCCCTTTTGAAAACTTTAGAAGAACCGCCAAGCAAGACGATTTTTATTCTTGCGACAACAGAAGCGCACAAGATCCCCGTGACGATCCATTCAAGATGTCAGCAGCTTCACTTTAGAAATCTTAGCTTAGACGAAATTAAAACGCATCTCGACTTTATCGCCAAAGAGGAATCTATAGAGCTTGAAGATAAATGTCTCACTGCGATTGCTAGAAATTCTGGTGGCTGTATGCGAGATGGATTGTCCTTGTTTAACCAAATTTATTCTTTTAAGGGGAATAAGATTACTTACGGCGATGTTCTATTTATATTAGGCAGTACAGAAGATCATCATCTTATTGCGTTTCTTACACATGTTTTTGCTAAAGATGATGCTAAGGCTATCGCGGCTCTTCAGACCTTTATTAACGATGGCGCTAATGTAACACAAGTTATTACGGATATCTTGGCTGTGTTAAGGCGTGTGATGTTGATTAAACTGAAACTAAAAAATGAGATAGATTGTGATGAACTCACACTATTGGCATGTGAAAAGTTGGCAGCAAGTATCGACTTGGATAGCTTAAAAGAAGCCTTAGATACCTATGCCCAAACAGAGATTGATCTGAGATGGTTTTCTAAACCAGATCTCTTACTTCAAGTGCGAAGCTTAAATTTGATGAAAACAAAAACAGCAGAATTACGAAGCGTTATTCCTGTTACTCCCGTTACATCTACAGCACCAGTCCAAACCCCGGTCCAAACTCAAGGAGCTACACCAAAAGCTGTCTTTCAAAAACCGGTAGCCGCCGCTCCGATTCAATCGACTGCCTCTACTTTGCCTCACTTAAGAAAAAAAGTACCTCAACAAAGCCCAACTCCAATACCAGCAGTGGTAGCCCCTCAAGAAAAAGTCGCTAAAAGGGGGGCTCCCTCTCCGGCCAGTGAAGGGCCTACAGGCTCTGTGGATAACGAGACCTGGGACAACTTAGTGACGGCATTAAAGGCGGAAAGGGCGGCGCTTTATTCTGTACTTAGACAGTCCCGGATTGCTCAGGTTTCGGATACCAGTATCACGGTTGCACTGAAGCAGGATTTTAAATTTTTTAGAGAAAAATTAAAAGAACAAGGCAATAAAGATGTCTTACATAAGATGATAGAAAAATATTTTGGTAAACGACTCAATTTTTTCTTACCAGGGGAAGATGGTGCGCCTCAAGCGCCGGGGCAGACGGTACAAGACAGAGCGCCACAGTCTGCCTTTTCAACGCCGGCTAATGATAATCAGCGTATTAATGAAATCGTTACGATGTTTGAAGGCTCTATAGTCTAGTGGTAAACTTTGGTATTAGTATTAAAAATTTGATAAATAAGGAAGTTAACGATGTTTGATGGATTGAAAGATATGGGTAAGCTCATGAAGCAAGCTAAAGAAATGCGTTCAAAAATGAAGGACGTTCAAAAACAACTTAAAAAAGTACTGACGAAAGGAAGAGATAGTCGCGGATGGGTGGAAGCTGAAGCGGATGGTGAAGTAAGCTTTACGTATATCAAAATTTTGTCTGACGAAGCCTTAGAGCTTAGAAATAAGCCCGATTTAGAAAGAGCTATTGCACAAGCTGTGAATGAAGCGGCTAAAAAATCTAAAGACATCGCTACACAAAAACTATCTGAAGTGTCAGGTGGTTTAAATATTCCAGGTTTAACGTAAGACTATGGGACTTGAAAATCCCTTAACGCATCTTATAAACCAACTCTCGAAGTTTCCGGGAATAGGAGAAAAGTCAGCACAAAGGCTGGCTTTTTTTCTTCTCTCTCAATCTGAAGGTGATGTGAGACGCATGGCTGATGCGATGGTGAATACGAGAGAAAAGATAAAGTATTGCAACACGTGTTTTAATATTTCTTTTCAAGATACCTGCCATGTCTGCGCGGATCCCAAAAGAGAGGGCTCTCAGCTTTGTATTGTGGCCTCTCCCAAAGACATTTTTGCATTTGAAAGATCGGGGGAGTTTAAGGGGGTGTATCATGTCTTGGGCGGGGTGATCTCGCCTATCGACGGGGTTCATCCAGATATGTTACGGATTCAGGAATTGATTATGCGATGTAGGCAGGGGGATTTTAAAGAAGTGATTATGGCGATTAACGCGACGATTGAAGGCGATGCTACGATGTTGTATCTGACCGAATTATTGAGTTCTTTTGATATTAAGGTGAGTAAATTGGCGTATGGATTGCCGGTTGGTGCGGATATTGATTATGCAGATGAATTGACCTTGCAGAAGGCTATGATGGGGCGTTTGTTGGTGTGATTAGCTAAACACCTCAGTTTTTAAGCAACCACACAATAACGGCTAAGAAACCTTAGCTTTAGGCCTCAAGAAACCTCACCCTAGCGCCTCTACTGTAGGAGAGGGAGTGAGGTGTTTTCCTCTGCGTTACGCTTAAAGATGTAGGGTTCCTTAAAGAGACTTGCAAAACACACAGGTATCTAGATAGAGTAATACAATGACATCCATTTCAGAACCACAAGTCGATGACTTAGATTTATTATTGGATATTTTTCCTCAGCGACTCTCGTCGTATCTAAACGCCTCCCCTCAACTCGCACACTTAATCGAGATCGTTATGGATCTCGGTCGTCCGGCTGAAGTCCGTTTTTCAAACATGGTTCATAGACTCAAGGATTTGGGGACTATTACAGCGGAAGATCTTGTGCATACTGTTAACAAAATAGGTGATATGAATACGGATAATCGTGCGGGGATTGAACGCACGCTACATAGAATTTCTGCTATAAAGAATCGTAAAGGACTTGTTATTGGGCTCACGTGTCGTGTGGGTCGCGCGGTGGAAGGCACGGTAGAGATTATTAGAGATATTATTGAAAGTGGGCAAAATTGTTTATTTTTAGGCCCTCCTGGGATTGGGAAAACGACGATTTTGAGAGAAACGGCGCGTATCTTGGCGGAGCACAAACGTGTGGTGGTGGTGGATACCTCGAACGAGATTGCCGGAGACGGAGATATAGCCCATCCTGGTATTGGCGATGCGAGACGTATGCAGGTGCCTTCTCCGGATAGGCAGCATGCGGTCATGATCGAAGCTGTGGAAAACCATATGCCTGAAGTTATTGTTGTAGACGAGATTGGGACGGAGCAAGAAACTAAAGCCGCACGGACCATTGCTGAGCGTGGGGTGCAACTGGTGGCTACGGCTCATGGTCATGATCTCGGGAATCTTATTAAAAACCCAGCTTTGTCCAATTTAGTAGGCGGCGTTCAGACTGTGATTATTGGGGATGAAGAAGCGAAGTTTAGAGGGTCGAGTAAATCGGTCTTAGAAAGAAAGTCTTTGCCGACCTTTGATGTTGTTATTGAGATTAAATCGAGAGATGTGTTTGCGATCCACAACCCTGTTGCTGCACATGTGGATGGGATTCTTAGAAACGATCGTTTGGAGCCCGAGATGAGAACCCGACAAGAAGATGGGGATGTAGAGATTCAACAAGGGAATGTGGGTGAGGCTCTGGATGAAAGAGAGCAGATGAGCGCTGAGACTATACGGATTTTTCCTTTTGGGATTAGTGTGACTGTTTTAGCATCGGCTATTCATGCACTAGACGTACCAGCGCTTATAGCGAGAGATATTGGGTCTGCGGATATGGTGTTGTCGCTAAAATCTAAGAGTGGACATAAATCAAAAGTTTCTCAGATTTTGCAGGGAAGAAACATACCCTTACACCTTATAAGTAGTCCGAGTGACTGTGTCACATTCTTGCGGCATGAATTTAATCTAAGCCAGTCCGATGAAGAGCTAGAGCAAGAGGCCAAAAGAGAAGCGGTGCATGCGTGTAAACTAGCGATTGATGAGAGTCGTATCGTGGAGTTGAGTCCGAGAGATAGGGATCTACGTAGGCTCCAGCATCGTATTTCTTTTGACTCTGGCTTAAACTCGATGAGCGTGGGAGAAGATCCTACGAGACGCATTAGAATTTATCCTAGAGGCGAGTAATGTTTATAAGTTTTGAAGGTATTGAAGGCTCTGGGAAATCGACTCAGATTAAAGGCGTGGAAGCGTGGCTGGTGGCCCGAGGCCGAGAGGTGTTGCTTACAAAAGAGCCAGGAGGGACGGCACTAGGCACTAAGATTAGGCAGATCTTGCTGGATCCAGATACTCACATTTCGCATAGGTATACAGAGAGTTTGTTGTTTTATGCGGATCGCTGTGAACATGTAGCGTGTGTGATTAAACCAGCTTTGGCGGCGGGAAAGATTGTGTTGTGTGATCGCTATAGCGATTCGACGATTGCCTATCAGGTAGGTGGACGTCAGATTGACCCGGCTTTTTTGGCGCATCTTAGTGCGGCGGTGGGGCTGATGCCTGAGCTGACTCTTTTGTTAGACTTACCTGTAGAAGAAGGCTTGAAACGGGCTAAAAACAGAGCGGCTTTGGACCGCTTTGAGCAAGAAGACCTCGCCTTTCATGACCGTGTGAGAGCGGGGTATTTGTCTCAAGCTGAGAGGGAGCCAGAGAGGATTAGGACGATTGATGTTAAGGCTTTAAATCAAGAGCAAGTGTTTGAAAAAATTGAAGAGATACTAAAGGAGTGTGTGAGCTGATGCGTGTGATAGTGAACGGAGCAAGAGGGAAGATGGGGGCTGAGAGTGTGTTGGCCATAGAGGCTGCGGAGGACATGAGCCTTGTAGCGGCATTGGGCCGTGGCGATAATCTTGCAGAGGCGATCACCGAGCATCACGCGGATGTGGTCGTGGACATGACACATCCGGCATCGGTATTTGAAACAGTGTCGAGCATTTTAAGAGCGGGCGCCCATGCGGTTGTTGGGACGACGGGTTTGAGTGACGCACAGTTAAACACGCTGGATATTTTGGCTTTGGAGCATAAAAAAAGATGTATTATTTGTCCTAACTTTGCGATTGGAGCGGTGTTGATGATGCAGTTTGCCGCACAGGCGGCTAAGTATTTGCCTCATGTTGAGATTATTGAATATCACCATAACAAAAAAGTAGATGCCCCTTCAGGGACAGCCATCAAGACAGCGCAGCTTATTGCCGCGGCTAATCCAGGTGTTAACGCGGAGGGCTTGGACGAGATGGAGCTTATTAAAGGCGCGCGAGGCGGATCTGAAAAAAACATCCCAATCCATTCGCTGAGATTACCGGGTGTTATCGCGAATCAAGATGTTTGTTTCGGAGGGGAGGGTCAGAGCTTGACTTTAAGTCATAAGACTTTGTCTAGATCTTCCTTTATGCCTGGGGTGCTGTTGTGTATTCGTAAAACGGGTGAGGGTGTGGGGCTTGTGTATGGTTTGGAGCGGGTGCTGTAGGGAGTATGGGGAATTAGCTCTTATACAGATTAGGAATATAATTATTAATTTGTATAAATAGTAAGAGCCCTCTTTCTTTACGAAAAAGAACCAAACTGATACCCTGTGTCAGCTTAAAAAGTATAAGGAGCGTGTGATTATGAGTAAATATGTAGTAGCAGTTGTCGGAGCCACCGGCGTAGTAGGTAAAGAACTTATTGAAACCTTAGAAGCACGTAACTTCCCTGTTAAAACCCTTATCCCTTTAGCTTCTGCTAGATCTGCAGGCTCTACAGTGTCCTTTCATGGCGCAGATATTGTCGTCGCAGAGCTTACAGAAACCTCTTTTGAAGGCGTGGATTATGCTCTTTTTTCTGCTGGCGGGTCTATTTCCGAGACATTTGCTCCTTTTGCTGTAAAGTCAGGCGCGATTGTTATTGATAACACCTCACATTTTAGAATGCACGAGGATGTCCCTTTAGTTGTACCTGAAGTTAATGCGCATGCACTTAAAGGGAATAAAGGCATTATAGCCAATCCTAATTGTTCTACCGCTCAGCTTGTTTTAGCTCTAAAACCTTTATATGACAGTTATGGTATCGAGCGTATTGTTATTTCGACCTATCAATCAGTATCAGGATCTGGGAAAGAGGCGATTGAGGAGCTGGAAGCACATAGTAGGGCTAGTTTGAATGGGCGTCATTATGAGCCTAAAGTGTATCAACATCCTATCGCCTTTAATGTTATTCCTCAGATAGATGTCTTTGAAGATAATGGCTATACGAAAGAAGAAATGAAGATGATTAATGAGACGAAGAAAATTCTTGAAGATGATTCTTTAAAAATTACAGCGACGACTGTGAGAGTGCCTGTGTTTATTGGGCATAGCGAATCGGTAAACGTACAGTTGAAACGTCGACCTGAGAGTATGGACGAAGTGAGAGCTTTACTGGACGCATTTCCTGGTTTATCTGTGATGGACAATCCTGAAAAATCTGAATATCCAACCCCCAGAGAGTTAGCAGGTAAGGACGATACTTATGTGGGCCGTCTTCGTTATGACCTCTCTGAAGAGACTGGCATTGAAATGTGGGTAGTTGCGGATAACCTAAGAAAAGGTGCCGCCTTAAACGCTGTACAGATAGCAGAAGCACTCATCGCTTAAGCCTCACTATCCCCCACGGTGATAGACTACACGCGCTTACTTAAGGACTTTGGACATAGTTATAAGTCGGTAGGCTGGTCCTCGCTAGACTCTCAGCACGCACGTTTTCATGCCTTGTCTGAGAGTTGTGACTGGGAAGGGAAACAGGTACTCGATGTGGGGTGTGGCTTGGGGGATTTGTATGATTTCATTAAGCGACGTCATCCGAGTACCGGCTACACGGGTTTTGACGAGCTACCCTCTATGATAGAGCACGCTCAAAACGCCTACCCCTCCGGACTCTTTACCTGCAACAGTCTAGCCACATTTCCTACCCACACCCATTATGACTATGTACTAAGTTCAGGCGCCTTTAACTTTAGACAAGAAGGGGATCAATACGCCTTTTTACATAAGCACGTACAGCAGATGGTAGCGTTGTCTACACAGAGTACGGCACTCACTCTATTGTCGGATTATTTATACAGAGACCCCGCCTTCAAGAGCTCGTACTATTACTATAACGCGGAGCGGGTGAAAGCGTGTTTGGGGGATTTAGGTGAGGTGTTTATTAAAAGTGGGTATTTGCTAAACGATTTTACTGTTGTTATTTTAAGGGACCCTCAGCTTAAGCCCAAGCAATAAACCTCACCCCCAACCCCTCTCCTAAGGTAGAGGGGGCCTTTATCAATACTAAACTTAGACCGCATCTTCAAAGAAGAAAAAAATAAAACCCTCCCCTCTATTCACATACTAACGCCGCTCTCCTTTAGGAGAGGGGGTGAGGTTTATTTGTTTGATTTTCTTTAGGTCCACGTTTAATCCCCAAAAAAATAGGGTATGTACACTATACGAGCCTAAAAAGCTTTCTTTAGTGATAAAACACATACCAAATTTTAACAGTTAAAAAGGGAACACTATGATCGCTCGCTATATATATATAACAATAGCCTATAGCGCTCTTAAAGAGTATTTTACTTATGCCGGGAATTAACGCGGGGTTTTCTGGACCTAGAGCCGTTAGATGGGGTGGCGTAGGTGCAAAACCTTCCGATCCCAAGACCATAATTGTAAATCTTATTATAGCGGGAAATCTGAGTGTAGATCAGTTAAAAAGTGCTTGTGAAGGGATAG